>JAADHD010000014.1 GCA_013152075.1 Verrucomicrobiota bacterium
CGGACAAATATTCGCCGTGCAAATCCCCCTTACCCTTGGGATTAATCTCGATCACGGTGTGATATTCGAGGGCCTCCGTATTTTTTCTGAAACGGAGCGTATACCATTTCACTTGACACAACGATAACGTCATCTAAAATGGAATGAAGGCTAAAGACAAAAGTTAACCAATGGGCGAAAAAATAACTCTAATCACTGGTGCTTTGGGCGACATTGGCTTTGCCAGTTCCAAGCGTATGGCAGCGATGGGCATGAAAGTCATATTGAGTGACATTCAACCTGAGCCCGAGGCACAAGACGCCGTGAATCAAATATTATCCGCCGGTGGTCAGGCTCAATATATAAAGGCAGATGTTTCCGATCGAGCTGAAGTCGATTCGATGATGGACCGTATTATTTCTGAGCACGGTTGTTTGGACATTTGCTTTTCAAATGCCGGAGTAGTTACCAACACTGCATTTTTAGAAGTCACGGAAGCGCAATGGGATTTCGTCCTAGGAGTAAACCTGAAAGGCGCATTTAATATCGGTCAGGCAGCAGCGCAGCGCATGGTCGAACAGAAAACTCAGGGGAAGATCGTCTTCACCGGCTCATTTGTTCAAGATATCCCCCATGCCTTCAATTCTCATTACTGCGCCAGTAAAGGCGGACTGCTCATGCTCGCCAAAACGATGGCTTTGGAGCTGGCATCGCACGGCATCACCGTCAACTTGATCGCTCCTGGCGTCGTCGATGGCGGGCTGAGCAAGCAGGAAATGTTAGAAAAACCTCACTTGCGACCGATCTACGCCAAATCCGTTCCGCTTGGCTCAATGCAAAGCCCCGAACAAGATTAGATGAGAAGGCAGTAGACGACACGTGAGCGTGTTGTGATAGACTGACTGCCTTATGAAAACTAAAATACCCTCTATAACAATCGGCGTAGATCTTGGCGACAAGAAACATGTTATCTGCGTCCTCGATGCATCTGGTGAAATCATCGAAATCCGGACAATCACCAATCACCGCGAGAGCCTGCGGCGACTTTCCAAAAAATATCCAGGTGCTAGAATCGCAATCGAAGTTGGTTCGCACAGTCCTTGGATTAGCCGATTTCTCAAAAGCTTAAAACATGAAGTGCTTGTGGCAAACCCCCGCAAGTTGCGGGCGATTTACACCAACGACCGCAAAAGCGATGAGCAGGATGCCGAAATGTTGGCTAGACTGGCGCGAGTTGATCCCCGATTACTCCATCCCATTGAACACGGAAGCGAGCAAGCGCAGCGCGATTTGCTGCAAATTAAGCTGAGGGACAACCTGGTTCGTCAACGAGTGGACATCATCAGCTCGGTGCGTTTTACGCTCAAGAGCATCGGTTTTCGTTTGCCATCACCGAGCACCCCGTGCTTTGCAAAGCGGGCAAGATTGCTGATGAAAAATGAAGAGAGCCTTTTGGCGATGATTACGCCCTCCCTGCATGTTATTGATGAATTAACCCTGCAGATAAAAGCTTTGGATCGAGCGATTAAAAAACTATGCGAGGACAAATATCCTGAGACAGCAAGGTTGATGCAAATTAGGGGAATCGGCCCGATCACTTCGCTCTGTTTCATACTAACCATTGGAGATCCCGAGAATTTTGAACGACCTCGGGACGTTGGTGCTTATCTCGGCCTGGTTCCGAAACGAGATCAATCGGGGGCTCTGGACAAACAATTAAGGATCAGCAAAGCCGGAGATGCCTATATGCGACGACTGCTGGTAGGAGCGGCTCAATACATGCTCGGACCATTTGGAGGAGAGTGTGACATCAGAACCAGGGGCCTTAAACTGGCGGGTCGAGGTGGCCGAGGAGCGAAAAACAAAGCTGCGGTTGCGACAGCGCGGAAACTGGCTGTGGTGATGTTGACCTTGTGGCAGAAGCAAGTGGATTACGAACCGGAAAGAAAAGCTGCTTAAAAATGAATAAAGAATTTGTTACAAATCGGAGATCCGGGGCGACTGCGTTGCTGGCTCTGCACCTTTTTGGGATGACTGCGAATCGACGCCAGCACCAGGATAAGAGTGCGAGAACAAGATAGCAGCGTCCCACCCTTTTAGAGAAAAAATGGATCAAATCATGCACCGGAGTCAAATACAAGAACTCCAATTAGAGTGCGAATGGAAGCAAGATTCCCTTCTCTGGAAAACTGGAAGAAAAGAAAAGATTGCAAAAATGAATTTTTGAAGATTAAAATTGACTACCTTCTCATGGAAGCTTCGATGCCTCTGAAAATCGAAATCGTCAACGCCATGGCGATGAACGGACGTGCCGGCCGTGAACTGATAAAATTAGCGCAGCAGGGGAAACTTGATGACAGTCTCAAACCCGTCGCTGCCCTCGCTTTTGCTCGTAGCCCTGATGCCGGACTGCGTAACGAAGGCGCAAAAGTCCTGCCTGTTCCAAAAGCTGCAGGTGCAGAAAATTTCCCATCACTGGCAGAGCTGGTGAAAAAGAAAGGCGATGCAAACAAGGGGGCTGAACTTTTTGCCAAGGCCACTTGCAACACCTGCCACCGGGTGAAAGATCAGGGAATTGATTTTGGGCCTGATTTGTCGCAGATCGGCAATAAGCTTAGTCGCGAAGCAATGTTCGAATCCATTCTTTATCCGAGTGTCGGAATATCCCACGGCTTTCATGGTGTCAGCGTGACAAAAAAGGACGGCGCGGCCTTGGTCGGCTATATCACCGGTGAGACAGACGGCGAATTGCAATTACGCCTTCCCGGTGGCGTCGATCAGAACGTGCCAAAGAAAGACATCGCGAAGCGGGTTGATCTTGAACCTAGTCTCATGCCTCCGGGCTTGGCGGCGGTGATCGGAGCGGACGGCCTAGTGGATCTGGTGACTTGGTTGCAGACTTTGAAGTGAAAAATTCTACAGTAGTCATCCTTTCAGGAGTCGGTGGATTCCCCCATTTGGGCAGGCTCCCGCTTGCCCGCGAATGTAATGGAGGTATACGCATTTTAAAAACCTCATCGACAAAATTAGCAGCTGCAGGCCTCGGCTTATTATTTCTTTTTCGACTTCGGGGAAGTTCGTGGCGTGAGGAACGAATTTATCAAGGCCTTGTCAGCTTCGAATTTGAATCCATCTTTCGGAACCGGCTGGCCTGCGGTCCATAA
Source organism: Verrucomicrobiota bacterium (assembly GCA_013152075.1). Lineage (GTDB taxonomy): Bacteria > Verrucomicrobiota > Verrucomicrobiia > Verrucomicrobiales > DEV007 > JAADHD01. The sequence goes on from JAADHD010000014.1 coordinate 3,144, forward strand.
AATTCCATTTACCATAAGTTGTGTCATGCCTGCATTTTCAAAAGCAGAGTGGGCATCGAGGCCGCTGAAATTAAATGAACGGCCCCCGTTAGGACGATCAAAAGTCCAAGCGACGACATCTTTTACCCCACCTTTTTGAGAGCCCACATGTTCTTTGCCTGACCACACCAGCGGGGTGATTCCCTTCGTCTTTTTCGCAAAGGTGAAACCATTCAACCAACCATCGTTGATTTCCCAAGCCTTCACTCCACTGGCAACTTGGTGATTAGGAAATTGGTCGTGCTTGCTGTCCCAATGTCCACGACCTGCCTTCGGCTTTTTATAAACGGCACCCGTCCAAGCCAAGGATTGCTTTTCTAATTTTGGCGGGAACTCCACCGCTTGATGGATGCTGACGATGCCGATTCCGGCATCCACTAGTTTCTGGATGGCGGCGATTCGTTTGCTTGTGCTCAAGTAAGCTTGTTTGCCGCCTCCGTCGGTATAGAACACAATCGATTTAGCTCCATCAAATACCGCTTCGTCTGCGGGCCAATCTTCTTTCACCAGCACGGCTTCGATACCCGGTGTTTGTTGCAAAAGGTTTTGCAGTAGGCGGCAACCGGCGAGGTAATCATGGTGCCCCGGCCGATCTACTTTTTTGGTGGCGCCGGCGATCAGGACGATTTTGGTTTTATCGGCTGCCTGCAAGGAGGAAGAGGCTGAGAGCAACAGGGTGGCGAGAATACTAAAGAAAGACAATAATCGGAGGGGCTGGTTCATAGATGGGACTGGATTGGATGGATAGGCTATCGCTTCGTCATCGATCAAACAAGTGCTTAAGCGTTCGTATTTTGAAGGATGAGTTGTCAAGGAGCGTGATGTGGCCTGTAAAACTGCTCGCAATCTCTGATTCCAATTTTATTTTCGAGTTAGTGTGGCGACAGATATTCCCGAAGCGCCCCCTTAAGGCTTATTGGTTTAAGGCAGGAGGGATATTGACTTGTGCTTGATCATCTTGCATTTTCCCTGTAATCTTCATGAGTGATGAGAAACGAGAGCGACCAGAAAACCAAGCCCCTGCTGACGATTCGGCAGATTCGCAAGATCGTATCCTCTCGGCGCTCGGCTACCTCAAGCACAGCCTATCAGGAGATGGCCAATCATTTGGGCAAGTCTCTTTCGCCCGGCAGGAAGCAAGTCTCACGGAATGGGCAGAAAATGTGGGTCTCATCCTAAACCCCGACGACTTGCCGTCTAAAGCGGTGAGGGGAGGACAGGAGCATGATATCTGGCATGAGGAATTCAACGACCGTTATTGGAAGCTTACCCGCAATGGCGTTTTTGGATTGAGTCCCGGTATTGAGCTTGCACTCGTTTCTTCCTCAGAGGATGCGCGGCGTTTTCATCTTTGGGAGGCTACTCCGACTCAATACCTTGAGCGTCTACGTCTTCATAATGTGCTGGTTCCCGAACTCAATCGACTTGAAGGAATCATTGCTCAGCCGGGTGATTTGACGATAGTCACTTCCCAGCCACGTTTCGATATTGTTCCGGTGACTCAGGATGAAATCGACGATTGGTTCGAGTCCCTTGGCTTTGAAAAAGTCACGTCTGCCGCCTACTATCGGAAGGAAGACAATCTGGGAGTATTTGATGCCCATGACAAGAACCTGATTCGTGCTGGTGGCACACTGGTTCCCTTCGACGTTATTCCGTGTCATCCCGAAGGTGGTTTCCTCGACTTCATTAAAGAGACGCTTACCTCTGGACATTCCCTTCAAGCTATTCGCACGACACACACCGCACAAAGCAGACCAGCCAAAGAATAGTTGTCGCTAGTTATGGAAAGTTTATGCTCGGACACATCCACATCCACATGCGAATGAGTAGGGGAGTGTGCCAGGGGGCAGATCCGTAGTCTTGTAGTCTTCCTGCGGTTAAAAGAGGGGAACTACGGAAGGTAGGAAAAACACGGAAGGGGGATTTTTTAAAAGGAGAATATTTTTTGTGGAGAAGGGATTTCCGTAGTGTCCAAAGTCACGGTCACCAGGGGACAGCCCTCTAGTCCTGGATCACATAGAAAACTGCCCGGCTCGCCGCTTTCTATCGAGCCGGATTGGCCTTATAAGTAGGGCGATGTCTTTGCCGCTGCCCGAATCAGATTCACCGCCGCCCTCCAACGATGAGATTCTCGACGCCTTTCTAGGTAGTCTCGTCGAGGATGGAATCGATCCGTATGATCATCAGGAAGAGGCGATCCTCGAACTCTTCGCGGGAAACAATGTGATTCTCAATACCCCGACAGGTTCGGGGAAATCCCTCGTTGCTCAAGCGCTGCAATACCGGTCGATCTGTCTTGGACGCCGTTCCTTTTATACCGTGCCGGTGAAGGCGCTCGCGAACGAGAAGTTTTTGTCGCTCTGTCAGGTCTTCGGGCCTGAGAATGTAGGAATGATCACCGGCGATGCCACGGTCAATGCGGAAGCTCCGGTGATTTGCTGCACCGCGGAAATTTTATCCAACCTGGCGCTTCGCGAGGGTGATCAGGCGAAGGTTGACGAGGTGATCATGGATGAGTTTCATTATTACTCGGATCATGAACGGGGCGTTGCCTGGCAGGTGCCCCTGTTGACCCTTCCTCAAGCGCGGTTTCTACTCATGTCGGCGACCTTGGGCGATACGGGATTATTCGAAAATGCATTGACGGCGCTCAACGGGCTTCCAACCGTTTTAGTGAAATCGGAAGACCGCCCCGTCCCGCTCGAATACGAATACAGCACGACGATGCTGGAGGAAAAAATCGAACAGCTGGTTGAGGCGGATCGAGCGCCCATTTACCTCGTTCATTTCACCCAGCTTTCCTGTGCAAAAACAGTGCAGAATCTGATGAGTCGGAACTTTTGCTCGAAGGAGGAAAAGAACAAAATTGCTTCCCATCTTATTGATGCTGATTTCCGCAGTCCTTACGGTAAGGAAATTAAAAAATTCCTTCGTCACGGTCTAGGGATTCATCACGCGGGCCTGCTGCCTAAGTATCGTGTTTTGGTCGAAAAATTGGCGCAGCAGGGCTTGCTCAAGGTGATCTGCGGTACGGACACTCTTGGAGTTGGGGTCAACGTTCCGATTCGCACGGTGCTTTTTACCCAGCTGTTCAAGTATGGCGGGCAACAAACGAAGACCCTTGCGGTGCGTGACTTCAAACAAATCAGCGGACGAGCCGGGCGACGAGGATTCGACTCTGTGGGTTACGTGGTGGCTCAAGCTCCTCCTCATGTCATTGACAACATCAAGGCGGAGCAAAAAGCGGCAGCCAAGGGAAAGAAGAGCAAGGCGATGAAAAAAAAGCCGCCGGAGAAGGGTTTTGTGAACTGGGATGAAGGAACATTTCTCAGGCTGCGTGAATCAGCTTCAGAAAAGCTGACTTCAAGCTTCTCAGTGAATCACGGAATGCTGCTTAATGTGCTCAGTCGGACGCAAGAGGACGGCTGTGACGCGCTTCGACAAATCATTCGTTCTTCTCACGAAACCGGTCAGGGAAAGAGGACGCTGCAACGCCGTGCTTTTTCGCTCTTTCGCGGACTAGTTGAGGGAAATGTGTTAAAAATTATCCCGAAATCTCAGCGTGGTGGAGCTTACAAGGTAGCTCTTAATATAGATTTGCAGGAGGACTTCTCGCTGAACCAGTCTCTCGGGCTTTATCTACTCGAAGCCATTTCAAAGTTGGATCAGGAGGATCCCCAATATTCGCTTCAGATTCTGTCCCTCGTGGAAGCCATCCTTGAGGATCCGACCGTGGTGATCCGAAAACAAGTCGATAAAATAAAGAGCGAGCTGGTGGCTGAAATGAAAGCTGAAGGCATCGAATACGATGAGCGTATGGAACGACTCGATGAGGTTGAACAGCCAAAGCCGGGAAAAGAGTTCATCTACGCAACCTACAACGAATTTGTCCTGACGCACCCCTGGGCGAAAGAGGTCTCAGTGCGACCAAAATGCATCGCCCGCGAGATGTTTGAAAACTGGCAGTCGTTCGAGGATTACGTCAAAGTGTACGGTCTCGAACGCAGCGAAGCGGTTTTGCTTCGGCATCTTTCCGAAGTGTTTAAAGTGCTCGTGCAAACGGTTCCGCCTGCGGCAAAAACGGAGCAGGTCCTAGAGGCAGAATCCTATTTTGAATCGATGCTTCGTGGAATCGATTCAAGCCTTCTCGATGAGTGGGAGAAGCTTCGAAACCCTGATTACGTGCCGGAAGTTTCGCAGGCAGAGGCCCCGGTGAAGAAAATCCCAATCACGAGGAACCGGGAAGCCTTTCAACGATTGCTTAGAGCGAAGGTGTTCGATGTCGTGAAAGCGTTGTCGCGTCGGGAATGGGAACAAGCGCTTTCCATTCCGGATCAATCTGAGAAAACCATGACATCGGTAGAATTGGGAAGCTTGATGAGTGGCTATTTCGAAGATCACGGTTTTATCCGTCTCGATCCTGAAGCGCGAAACAGGAAGCACTGCCGGATTCAGGATGGCAGCGATTCATTGCACTGGAAGGTGGAGCAGGTTCTGGTCGATCAGGAAGATCTCAACGACTGGTCAATCCGCTTTCAAGTCGATCTACGCGCATCCGACGAGCAAGACGAGGTCGTGCTGCTTTGGAACACTATTGGGCCGATCGCGGGGTAGTAACTACCAGGGGGTAGACCCCCAGAATAGAGAGTAAAGCCCGTGAGTGGAGGAAGATACACGGGCTTAAAAGTGTTTACCGGAGAACAAAGAGGAAGCTGAATGCGCCAGGATCTGGCCGTGTCGTTGTATTGCAGCCAGGGCAAAGTCAATAATTGCTAGCTGTCTCCGAATACGGTTCAGGATTCAGGGACTGACCCCGGAACGGTTCAGGATTCAGGGACTGACCCCGGAATGACCCCGGAAGGGACTGACCCCGGAACCCCGGAACGGAAAACTTCTGAGAGACGCTCTATGTGCTGCGCGGTGGCGATAAAGAGAACGCGATGTTTAAGATGTGAAGGGCTTGGTGGGGCGGTTAGGGCCGCGGCAATAATAAAATACCCCAAGCTACTTGTCTTTTTCATCTCCACCTGCGTTCGAATTCCTTCAAATAGCCTGCTATTATCAGAAATTCCGCCTTGCTAGAAATAAAAAATCCTGCGCATTTTGGGGTGTTTATTAATTTCCTCGGCCCTTACTCGATTTCTAGGGTTGACCTCTACGACTGATCCGAAAAACCCTTTGCGAGAGAAAAAATGTCGGAGGTGGATCTCGCTAAGGCGCAGAGACTCGCAAAGGTATGATGAAAATAGAATGGGGGCAGGTGCCGTATTGGGATCCAAATTACCGACTTCCTCAGCTGCTCCTGTATCCCCAACGCATCAGTGCGTTGCCAGAACCGGCTCATAATCTACGTAGACAAAGGACAAGCTGTCATCATCCAGAGCGAGCGCCCCGGCCTCGACGTGATGATCCAAGCAATGACTTTCAGGAATCTCAGGCTCATCCTCCAGATGAAAGGCAAGCCCCTCCTCAGCCAATCTAACCACTTCACTCAATGATTCGCCCGCCGCAGCATAGCCTGGCACATCAGGAAAAAACCCACTGTAACCTTCCCCGCCGCTCTCTACTACCAATAGATATTTCATTTTTTCGCCCTTCTTTACATGATTATAACAGCAAGGCTGGATTATTTCCAGCCCGCTTGTTGTTGAATTCCGTTCTATATTTATTAGTATAGTGGTTACCTGTTATAAGGCAAATCAAGGAAGTTTCTTTGTAAAGATTTTTTGAGATACACCTGCAACTTCGCATGGGTTGGTCTTGGATATTAAGAATCGAATATCAAAATCCAACTATTGATCTGGATTGATAACTCATCGCAGCTCCGCCTGCGCCGGAGGCTTAGGGACGACAAAAAAACCGTGGAGAATGTGTTCGTCAGGGATTCAACTTCTTTAAATAATCTATCAAAGGCTGATAATCGAAGTCATCCGCTCGCTTTAATGCGGCGATGTATTGCTTCCGTTCATCGCTATTTGTATTCAAGGTATCGGTAACCCAGATAATAGGTTTCACCTTGGTCAAACGCTTGATCACAACATCGCAGGCCAAGCGGAACCATCTTCCGTTGCCATTGTTGAAAGGGTGAACACGAACCAGGGCATGATGGTAGCGGGCGATATAGGGTATCAGGCTCTCTTGATCATATGTTTCCCATTCTTCACTGTCAGTCATTCCAGAGGCTTGTAGGTCGCTCGACTTCAAACTCTCTGGCTAAGTCCAGAACCGCCTCAGATAACGTGATGCCATTGACTGCCGATGCTTCAAGCGCTTGTGATTGATTGACTCGCTTGAGTTTTTGCTCTGCACGACATAGCGCCTGTTCGGATACCATCTTCGCAATAGGCTTTTTCGGGACTAACATATAGGCCAGTTCACAGCCTAGCGCATCGGCCGTATTCTGAAGGGTGGCAAGAGTAATAGCCCCCCTTAGCTCATTGCTTTCAAGTTCAGCCAGACTTTGCCGGGTGATGCCTACCCGCTTTGCTGCTTGTGTTTTATTCATGCCGAGAGCCTCGCGGATAGCAGCCAGCCAGCCGTTTCTGGGCCTATTAGGCACGCTGGAGGTCGCGATCATGGCATCGATTTGTTTGGTTCTCTGACGGGCAGTTCTGGATTGTGCTGAGCTCGGCATAGCTTGATTTTTTCGTTAGATTTAGATTAAATAGTAGTCTATTGCCTGCTATTATACAATCTTAAAGAAGGTATATGCCTGCGTGAAACACGGAAAAGTCAAGAGATACTCTTTCTCCATACTTTGATAGGAAGGCTCAATAGACCCGTGGGATCGATTGCTTTAACTGGCTTGTTCTATCAATGGAGGCGAGGGCGGGAATCGAACCCGCGATAATGGTTTTGCAAACCATGGCCTTACCACTTGGCGACCTCGCCGTTCTGATCGTGACCGTGAATGTCGGACTCGAATGAACGTGGCCATTATCGCGGATTCCTCTGCGCTGTCAACGGGGGGGATGAAATTAAAATCAGGAATTCAAGGAGTCGGAGGCGAGTCGAAGCCGAGACAGCCGGGGTTTACTGAACGGAGGCAATTAGGAGTTCGGAAACTGGGAGTCAGGAATTCCGGGGAAACTTCTTTTGATTCGGATTCGATATCCAGAGAATAGCGTCCAGCTATTTTGCTGATTTTCACTTTCGATAGCTGATTTTCAATCCTTTATCTCTCCATGCACGGGCGACATCTTTTTGCAGTTGCTCATAAGAGCGACCGTCGAGTAAATATTTTTGTTGATCCTTGCCTCCTCCGCTTCCTTTGAGGCGAGCGTTGATGAAGGCGTGGAAACGTCCTCCCTGTTCGTTGCCATCGAGTCGCAGAAAATAATAAGTCAGCACCATAGCGGAGCGATAATTCTGCTGACTGGTGCCGTCGGCGACAGCCGCGTTCCATGTCTGTGCGGACATGTTCATGAGTTCCGGGAGAGGGGTCATATCGAATGAGCGTCCTGCTCCAGGGCCTCTACCGGTGTTTTTTCTCACCGGAGTGGACATGTGAGTGAGCTTGAAGCGTCCTGTTTCGTAGGGAAGGGCTGAGGTGATTTCAGCAAAACCTTCACCTATCCACATTGGGATCAGGGGCAACCAGCGCATCATAACTTGATGGGTGACTTCGTGAATAAGGGTGCTGCCTGCACCGCCTCTATTGACTTTTATATTATTAGCGGTTCGAGTAACTCCTAAGCTAGACAAAGGAACATGTATTTTTCCCTGAGCGGGAAAAAATGCGCCGGAGCTACCGATTGGGCCTCCTGCGGCCAGGTATTCTTCGGAGGTATCGTAAAGTTGTGTGACGTAATAGCCGTTCCCGCCAGGTTTAGGGTTCAGTCCAATGGGCATGGCACTGGCGAGATCGTAAGTGGCTTCGAAGACTAATGAGAATTCTCGCACTACACGGTGGGGTAGGCGGATCGGGCTGCGGAATTCAAAGTGCGGGCTGCGGTAGACATAACCTTCGCGTCTAGTTTCGGTGACCGTGATGATGTCAGCGGGTGAAAAATCCGTTTTGACTTCGCTGGGCCAGGTTTTTTGAATGGCTGCCGGAGGCTTTGGTGGGGAACTAGGTCTTGAGACTGCAGTGGGTAGGGGGAGAGTGCTTTTAGTTTTATTCATGCCAGGAGGCAGATTGCTGATCGGGATTCCCGGATTGGTGATTTTTTTTGTTTTGGATTTCAGTTGGGAAATATACTGTTGGTCTGCAGGGCTGAGTTTTGTGAAGGGGATGGAGACCATGCCGCGAGTTCCTTTGATAGTGATGCTCTTGCTCGACATAAACATGATACTGCCACTGTGTTTTTTGCCGTCGGTGGTGGTCCAGTCGCGAGCTTGCTGAGCGAATGATGTCAGAGCGGATGTGAGCAAAAGCCCGCAAATGAAGGGGATAAACTGACGTGAGGGGAAGTTCATGAGTGATGAGGGTATTTATAAATATGCAAGAGGCAACAAGATTGATTGAAGCGCTGAAGTTTGTCAGGTTAGAACCTATCGAGCAAGTCTGTAATGAGGATGTTTTTGACTTGTGGAAAAAGGGGATTTGCTCTGTGATGAAGATGCGCTGATTGTTTGTTATGTCGGAATCTACTGAAAAATCTGGGGGATGTATGAATGGGTGTCTCAAGATGCTGATGGTCTCGGCTGTGTCCGCTTTCATCGGGGTTTTGTTGCTGGGGGTGCTTGGAGGGCTTGCGTATATGAACCGGGAAAAACTGGGGATTCCGCCCATGGAAGAGTGGGCGGCTCAATTGAAAATGAAAATGAATGAG
>JAADHD010000411.1 GCA_013152075.1 Verrucomicrobiota bacterium
ATGTGGAAGCGGGGGTGCAGCCGGAAGAAAACCGTTTCAACCAAGTAATTGACCGAGTCAATACCACCGGCACGGTCTGGCTGGGCACTACACTCGCTTGCGTGCAATGCCACGACCACAAATACGACCCCTTCTCCATGAAAGATTATTACGGAATCTTTTCCTTTTTCAACAATACGCCGCTTGAAGTCGAAAACCCGTCCGGCAAAGGAGTGAGCTTCAGTTTTTATGGCCCTAAAATGGACTTGCCTGTAGCTGCGAGTGTCACCAAAAAGAAAAGCCTCCTACAGGCCAAAATCAAAGATCTAGACAAACAACGCCTAAGCTTGCGTGCAGACAAAAATGCCGGACGACAAGCCTGGGAGAACAAAATGCGCATCGCTTTAGAGAGCCCTCCCAAATGGCAAGCTCTGAAAATCTCCCAATTCAAATCCACTGGAGACGAGACCTCACGGATACTGGACGATCACTCCGTGCTCATCACCGGCCGCCTACCTGGCACCGCTCACTATGAAATCATTTGCGACACCAAGCTCTCAGGGATTACTGCCTTCAAACTCGAAGCGCTCACTCACGACGAACTGCCGGGCAGAGGTCCGGGGCGAGGTGATGAAATACGAACCAATTTCATCCTGAATAAATTTGCAGTGCGAGCCTCGAGTTCGGATTCGCCTGATGAAAAAATCATCGAGCTGCTTGCCGCTCGGGCAGATTTTTCCCAAAAAGGCTGGGAAATCCAGAAAGCCATCGATGGCAATCCAAAAACCGGCTGGGGCATCGCTCCCCAGTTCAGCAAAGACCACTGGGCAACCTTCAACACCGCCAAGCCCTATCAAGGTAGCGACACCAAGCTGACTTTCACCCTCGACCAAAACTATGGACGCGGCAGAACTCTGGGACGGGTACGCCTGTCGGCTCTCACCGGAGACCCGGACGCCGTCGACTTCCCTAAGAATATCACCGCCATCCTAAAATTACCTGATAATAAACGCTCAAAAAAACAATCGGACCAGCGGAATGTCTTTTATGTCCAAAGCAATCCCGCCCTCAAAAAATTAAATGCAGAACTTAACCAGATAAAAAAGCAATTGGAAGCATTGCCTAATCCCAGCACTCTCGTCATGATCGAGATGGACAAGGCTCGTGAAACTCATGTGATGAAACGAGGCAATTACTTGTCTCCCGCTGAAAAGGTCAGCGCCGCCACTCCGGGTTCATTGCACCCCTTCAAAGCCGGCTTACCTAAGAACCGCCTAGGTTTAGCCAAATGGCTGATGGATCCCGCCAACCCTCTGGTTGCCCGGGTCACCGTCAACCGCTGGTGGGCTGAGCTTTTTGGAGACGGCCTGGTGAGCACGATTGAAGATTTTGGCACACAATCCACCCCTCCGACCCACCCCAGATTACTCGACTGGTTAGCCGCTGAGTTCATGGCCAGTGGATGGGACATGAAACACATCCTTAAAACCATAGTAATGAGCGACACTTATCGCCGGGATTCCAGGCTGACTCCTTTACTCCGGGAGAAAGACCCCGACAACCGCTTCTATGCCCGCGGGCCGCGATTTCGAATGAGTGCCGAAATGATCCGCGACAATGCGCTAACCGTTTCCGGCCTGCTGTCGACTAAAATGCACGGCCCTCCCATCATGCCCTATCAACCACAGGGCATCTGGCGTCAGGTCGGGCGCAACGAGCCCAAATGGGTCGAAGAAAAAAATGAAAACCGTTTTCGCCGGGGCGTGTATGTCGTCTGGAGACGCGCCGCCCCCTACCCAAGCTTCGTCAATTTTGACGCCCCTGATCGCAGTGCCTGCCTAGTGAAACGTCCACGCACCAACACCCCGCTGCAAGCCCTCACCCTGATGAACGATCCCGTTTATGTCGAAATCGCATTGGCCTTGGCTGGACGAATCATTCGTGACCGACCCAAACCGGACACCAGTGAGCGCATCCGCCACGGCTTTGAGCTTGTGCTGGGGCGCCAACCAAAAAAACAGGAACTTAACTACCTGATCTCGGTTTTCCAGGAAAGATCCCAACGACTGAAAAACGACCCCAAAGCCGCCGGAGAAATTATCAAAAACGGTGCTCATATCAAACTATCAAACAAGATCCCTGCTACGGAAATGGCCACCTGGTTTTACATCGCCGGCATCCTGCTCAACCTCGATGAAACCATCAACAAAGGGTGATAAACATCTATCTTCTAATACTGAAAAAATGAACTCGATTCCATCACAAATGGCGCGCACCTTAACCCGGCGTCAACTATTCCAAAACGCTGGCGCTGGCATCGGCGGTATGGCACTGGCCTCACTGCTTGAAAAGGATGGCTTCGGCAGCACTGGCATGCTCGGCAACAAGGGCCTACACTTCCCTCCTCGAGCAAAAAACGTGATTTACGTTCACATGGTTGGGGCACCCTCCCACCTTGACCTTTTTGATTACAAACCAGAGCTCCAAAAGCGCAGCGGCGAGCTCTGCCCGGACTACATGTTCAAAGGAAAGCAGTTAGCCTTCATCAGGGAACAACCTACCCTGATGGGCACCCCGACAGGCGATCAGTTTGCCTTCAAACGCTGCGGCAAATCCGGAATCGCCATCTCCAATTTATTACCCAATCTGCAAACCTGCGCAGATGACATGTGCTTCATACGCACGCTACACACCGACCAGTTCAATCACGCCCCGGCGCAGATGTTCCTGCTCACCGGTTTCGAGCAATTTGGACGCCCCAGCATTGGGGCCTGGACATCATACGGACTTGGTAGCGAAAACAGTAATTTACCTAATTTTGTCGTACTCGTCACCGGACAAGTCCTCGGAGCAGGCAACTCGGCCTGGGGTAGCGGTTTTTTACCCACCATTCATCAGGGCATCGAATTCCGCAGCCAAGGAGACCCTGTTCTGTTTTTGTCTAATCCGAAAGGTATCAATTCCAAGGATCGAAAACGGGTGGTGGATTCAGTCAATCGACTCAACCAACTGAACTTGGCCAATGTTGGCGATCCCGAGATCGAAACCCGTATCAATCAATACGAAATGGCCTACCGCATGCAAACCTCGGTGCCCGAGTTGATGGACATCAAGGACGAGCCCAAGGAAATTCATGAAATGTATGGCACGGAACCGGGTAAAACGAGTTTCGCCAATAATTGCCTACTCGCTCGACGCCTAGTTGAACGTGGAGTCCGCTTTGTGCAATTATTCGATCAAGGCTGGGATCATCACGGCAGCATTTCCACCCGCCTGCCTAAAAAGGCAAAACAGGTGGACCGCCCACTCGCCGCACTTATCAAAGATTTGAAAATGAGGGGGCTACTGGACGAAACCCTAATCGTCTGGTCGGCAGAATTCGGACGAACCCCTATGGCACAGGGATCCAATGCCGATGGTAAAAAAACCAAAGCCGGAAGAGATCACCACAAAGAGGCCTACACCGTCTGGATGGCGGGAGGTGGCGTGAAACCCGGACACATGCACGGAATTACCGACGACTTTGGCTACGGCATCGTGGAAGACGGCGTGCACGTTCACGATTTCAATGCGACCCTGATGCGCTTACTCGGCATTGATCACGAACGACTTACATTTCGATACCAGGGTTTGCGCTTGAGATTAACCAGTGTTCACGGCGAAGTTTGCGAAGGGGTGCTTGCTTAGTACGCGATAGTTAATCCGCACCTAACTCTGCTTCAACTCGTTCTAGATCCGCGCTTATTTCATCCCAATCAGAATATGCCTTCTGCATCTCACTTTCTAAATCCTTAAAGCGATGCGCCGTCACACGAGCGAGATCCGGCTCTTCTTTAAAAAAATTGGGATCACTTAATTTGCCAAGCAATTCAGGCTTTTCTGTTTCCAGACTAGCTATCAATGTCTCGACGGCTTCCAGCCTTTCCTGTAATGGCTTCAACCGAGACGAGCGCTCCTGCCGTAGCTGCGCATCCAGACGCCGTTGCTCTTTCCGGTTACCCGAGGCGGCGCTTTGATTTCGACCTGCCGAGGCTGCTTCCGATGCGGCCAGAGCCTCTTTTTCCGCCGCCTTTTTTTCCAGATAATCACTCAAATTTCCATGAAAAAGACGCGGTGGTTTTCTAGGCGTAAATTCCAGAACCTTGGTAACCAGTGGGTCTAAAAAGGAGCGATTATGTGACACGATCACATAGGTGCCCGTGTAAGTTGCCAACGCTCGTTGCAAGACTTCCTGTGACTGGATATCAAGGTGATTGGTCGGCTCATCGAGAATCAAAAAATTCGCCGGCTTCAACAGCATCCGCGCCAAAGCCAGGCGACTTCGCTCACCTCCCGATAAAACCGAAACCAGTTTGAATACGTCATCCCCCTTAAACAAAAAAGATCCCAGCAAAGTTCTCAAATTTCCAGCAGCCTGACGTGACACAGTAGCTTCAACCGTTTCTAAAACCGTTCGTGTCGGATCCAGTTCATCTGCATGAGTCTGGGAAAAATAAGAAATCGCAGTTTTATGTCCAAGGGAACACTCGCCACTCGATGCTTCTTCGACGTCAGCGATGATTCGTGAAAATGTAGACTTTCCTGCCCCATTCACTCCCACAATAGCTATCCTGTCTTCCCTCGTGATCTCAAAATCTACCTCTTCCAGAACCTGAAGATCTCCATAGTTTTTACTTATTTTCTCCAGCTTTAAAACCGAATGCCCACCTCTTTCCGGCTGTGGAAACTGGAACCCTATCGTATCGGCATCCTCTTCCAGTTCGATACGTTCAATTTTATCGAGCTGCTTGATCCGACTCTGCACCATCTTGGCTTTGGTCGCTTTGGCTCGAAAACGATTGATGAGTTTCTCCGTGCGCTCAATTTCACGCTGCTGGTTTTTAAACGAGCGTTGCAATTGCTCTCGTCGGGCATCCCGCTCTTTCAAATAAAACGAATAATTACCGGAGTAATGTTGCACCCGCCCATTTTCAAACGCGATCGTCCGATTGGTCAGTGAATCCAGGAGCGACAAATCATGACTAATGAGAAGTATAGCTCCTCCGTAATTTTTCAGCCATTGCTCTATCCACTGAACCGTCTCGATATCCAGATGGTTGGTTGGCTCATCGAGCAGTAAAACACTTGGTTCACGAAGCAATAATTTTGCCAGTGCAATCCTCATCTGCCACCCCCCACTAAATTCTTCAGTCTGGCGCAAGAAATCTTCCTGACTGAAGCCAAGCCCGCTGAGAATTGTTTCAATCCTCGGTTTCATCCGACTAATATCGTGATGCTCCAGTCGTAACTGCAAGTCACCAAAAACCTCAAGCGCATCCGCATAACGCTCAGAATCTGACTTTGGATTCAACCCATCCAATTCAGTTTCAACTTCTTCAAGCTGGGATTTCAACTCAATGACATCATCAAAGGCGGTTTCAGCTTCTGCAATCAACGTTCTTCCCGAATGCGTCACTCCCTCCTGGGGTAAATAGCCCGTGGTAATCTGTTTGGCTCGGACAATTCGACCACTGTCCGGGGTCTCTTTCCCAATCACAATCTTCAGTAAAGTCGACTTGCCTGCACCGTTCGGCCCCGCCAAGCCAATGCGCTCCTTTGCACGCACAACAAAAGACAGGTCACTGAACAGAGTGCGCCCGACAAATCCTATACTGACTTTTTCTACCGAAAGCATTGTGGCTGACTGTAGCCTAATTATCTAATTTAGCCACCTCCACAAGACTGGCTGGGCAGGGGGAGATATTTCTACCCGACGCTTAACCTCAATCGCCGGATTCCGGAGACCCCTAAAGACTATTTATTTTATCGAGGAAGGGTTTTAAAACTTCTTCTCTCTCTTTTTCATCACTTGGCAAACCTTGATCCGCAGCCGCGGTATCGGAATTTTTTGCCGTCGCTACAAGACTCAGCATTAATTCTTTCATTTTATTGCGCTCACTGTCACTCTTCGCCGACTTATACGCTTCAATTAAATTAGGCACGGCGGAAACCATTTTTCGATCTGCAAGAATACGACACAAGGTCAACCGGGCATCGTAGGTCGGCGCCTCAGTTATTTTCTTCAAAATAATACCGTCCACTTGACTCCCCGTCATTAGAGTCAAGGTATCACGCGCAACCTGTCGTTCCTGTAAGGATGATTTTTCTGAATAAAGAAAACTCAAAACGAGTTCGATCACCTTGGGGTCGGGTAATATATTTTTTCTACCGGAAAGTGCATTCAGCTGATTTTTTTTGTGATGAGTCGCCAAGGTGCCCGCCAGCAGATAGGCTCCAAAAATAACCACGACAGCAACAGCGCCCCATAAAACTTTTTTACCCGAATCCGCACTCGCACTTTTCGCCGACGCCCGCTCTCGTGGCCCGCGGTTCCCTGACAGCATTTTTGTGGAAGCGCCTGCTTGCCCACCACCACCAGTAAGTAATGAAGTCGAACCTCCCGGCAGAGTAACCAGCCCCTTGGGTACATTGGCCCCCTGCACAGGCTCCTTGACTGGCTTGATCATCGCCAATTTCACTTTGCCGGTTTTTTCCACCGGCACATCCTGCAATACCTGCTCCTTAGCCAATTCCGGATGACGAGGTAACAATTCCAATGCCGCACGAGCATTGTCTGGACGATTGTCGATATCACGGTTAATCAACCACATCACCCATTGGCATATCGAAGGAGCCAGATCCGGGCGCAATACTTCCAATGGCGTCACCCTATGATCCAGGTGACTGTTCATTACATCGGCAGATGATTCGCCATCGTAAGGATAATTTCCGCTCAAGGATTGATAATACACACAGCCCATCGAATACAAATCCGTCCTATCATCCAGTTCCTGGCGCTCAAATTGCTCAGGGGCCATGAATAAAATCGACCCCATCACGGTGCCATCCTGATTCAAGGTCTGCACAGATGGTTTTTTGCTGAATTTGGCCAAACCAAAATCTAAAATTTTCGTTTGGAACCGACCACTAGGTTGCCAAATAACCATCACGTTGGTTGGCTTCAGGTCTCGATGCATCACATTCACCGCATGAGCAGCAATCAAAGCTTCCATGGACTGAATTGCCAGCTCCACAAAATCCTCCTGAGTCATCACTCCACGATCTACAGTATCGTAAAGAGTTTCACCATCCAACAGTTCCATCACTACAAACCCACCCTTCTCATCCATCCCCACATCAAATACTGTGACAATATTTGGATGATTCAATGTCGACAAAGTCTGTGCTTCGCCCAACAAGTTTCTAGCGGCAGCTTTAACCTCCTCTTCGGAGGCGCTATCCGCGTCCAGAATTCGTTTGATGGCGACATCCCTCTTCAGAAAAGTATCGTATCCACGAAAGACGAGCCCACCGCCGCCTTTGCCGATCTGTTCTCTGATTTCGTATCTTTCGTCCATCTGGTAAAACTATTATCACGATCGCCTTTAAATAAGGCCCAATCCACTTATTTCATATTTATTACTACTCTATTTTTCGCGGGTAACAGGAAGTTTGATACTTTATAACAAAAGCATCAACTCTAAAATGCTACGTAATCAAGTGGACTATCGACCCACTTCAGACTTGACATCAACACTCAAATCAGGGCAAAAAAAACCACCCCACGCAATGCGTGGGGTGGAAAAAACTGGCAACGACCTACTCTCACACGGCCTATCGCCGCACTACCATCGGCGCTACAGTGTTTCACTTCCAGGTTCGGAATGGAACTGGGTGGTTCCACTGTGCTATGATCACCAGACTTCCGAGGAGTTGCATGTTATACACTGAATTTCAGCATAAAACTTTCGCTGCTCCGCAGCCTATCTGGCGATCTTACCGCCTTATCATAGGACAAATACCTAGGTATTTATCAGATGATAAATTTTATTATATTACAACAGTTCTCTGACAACTGCATAAAGAGATAAACACTAATTCTTGAATTCAACTTACATCTGCGAACCTGACTTTGATATCAAATAAACGAATCAAAATGAGAGTATTGAGAAACAAGCCGATCGGATGATTAGTACTGGTGAGCTACATATGTTACCATACTTACACCCCCAGCCTATCAACGTGGTGGTCTACCACGATCCTTCAGGGAAAACTATTCTCGGGAGTGGCTTGGCGCTTAGATGCTTTCAGCGCTTATCCGTTCCGCACTTAGCTACCCGGCGATGCCCTTGACAGAACAACCGGAACACCAGAGGTGCGTCAAACTCGGTCCTCTCGTACTAGAGTTTGAACCCCACAATTTTCCTACGCCCACAGAGGATAGAGGACCGAACTGTCTCGCGACGTTCTGAACCCAGCTCGCGTGCCGCTTTAATGGGCGAACAGCCCAACCCTTGGGACCTTCTCCAGCCCCAGGATGCGACGAGCCGACATCGAGGTGCACCGCGCCGTCGATATGAACTCTTGGGCGCGATCAGCCTGTTATCCCTAGAGTACCTTTTATCCGTTGAGCGATGGCAATTCCACTTTCTACCACCGGATCACTTAGACCTACTTTCGTATCTGCTCGACGTGTCAGTCTCACAGTTAGGCTGGCTTATGCCTATGCACTCGAAACGTGATTGCTAACCACGCTGAGCCAACCATCGCGCTCCTCCGTTACTTTTTAGGAGGATACCGCCCCAGTAAAACTGACCGGCTGCCATTGTTCCCGCTCCGGTTTCACGGATACAGGTTAGATTCCCCCTTTTTAAAGGGTGGTGTCTCATTGGTGACTCCACAAACCCCTAAAGGCCTGCTTCAACGTCTCCCACTTACACTGAGCATCAAAAAAGAGAAATCAGTGACAGCGTACAGTTAAGGTTCATAGGGTCTTTCCGTCCTTCTGCGGGTAGCCGGCATCTTCACCGGCATTACAATTTCACTGAGCTCCTCGTTGAGACAGCAGTCAACTCGTTGCACGATTCGTGCAGGTCGGAACTTACCCGACAAGGAATTTCGCTACCTTAGGACCGTTATAGTTACGGCCGACATTCACCAGGACTTGGGTTCAGAGCTTCTCCCACAAGGGGATAACACCTTACCTTAATCTTTTGGCATTGGTCACGTGTCACATCCTATACTTCGGCTTTCGCCTTCGCAGAATGCTGTGTTTTTGCTAAACAGTCGGTTGACTCATTTCACTGCGGCCCCCCCAGAAGGGGGGCACCCCTTATCCCGAAGTTACGGGGCCATTTTGCCGAGTTCCTTAACGAGGTTTCACTCTTACGCCTTGGTATACTCTACCCACCCACCTGTGTCGGTTTACGGTACGGGTTCCTTTAGCACAACACTGTGGCTTTTCTTGGCAGTTCCTTCGAGAAGATAAGTTCGGCCATAGCCTCCCTTCCGCCACTTTCAATCGGCGTCATCTCTCCGGACCTGCGTCCCCACAGCTTTGGGTTCAGGAAGTTCTGGAATATTAACCAGATGTCCATCGCCTACGCCCTTCGGCCTCGGCTTAGGTCCCGACTAACCCTGGGACGACAATCGTTGCCCAGGAATCCTTAGGTTTACGGCGGACAGGGATCTCACCTGTCTTATCGTTACTCATGTCTGCATTCTCACTTGTTAGAAGTCCACTGTCAATCGCCATCAAGCTTCAACCCTCTAACAACGCTCCTCTACCGCGCCAAATTGCCGTAGCAAAATGACGCCCAGAGCTTCGGTATACTGCTTATCGCCAATTATTTTCGGCGCAAGATCACTCGATGAGTAAGCTGTTACGCATTTTTTAAATGGTGGCTGCTTCTAAGCCAACATCCTCATTGTCTGTGTAATCTCACATCCTTTCCACTGAGCAGTATTTAGGCACCTTAGCTGCTGATCTGGGCTGTTTCCCTCTCGACAATGAAGCTTATCCCCCACTGTCTCACTGCCGCGCTCCACCTAATGGTATTCGGAGTTTGATTGAGTTTGGTACCCGGGTATGGGCCCTAGCTCATTCAGTGCTCTACCCCCATTAGTAAGCACGCGACGCTGCACCTAAATGCATTTCGAGGAGAACCAGCTATCACGGGGTTTGATTAGCCTTTCACTCCGACCCACAACTCATCCGAGCATTTTTCAACATACACCGGTTCGGTCCTTCACGTGATTTTACTCACGCTTCAACCTGGTCATGGGTAGGTCACCTCCGCTTCGGGTCTAGCACCTGCAACTTCTGTTCGCCCTATTCGGACTCGGTTTCCCTACGCCTGCGTCCCAGAAGGACTTAAGCTTGCTGCAAACACTAACTCGCAGACTCATTAAGCAAAAGGCACGCCATCACCTCCGAAGAGGCTTTGACACCTTGTAAGCACATGGTTTCAGGTTCTATTTCACTCCCCTCACAGGGGTACTTTTCACCTTTCCCTCACGGTACTGGTTCACTATCGGTCGCCAACTAGTATTTAGCCTTATCCCGTGGTCGGGACAGATTCATGCAACGTTCCACGTGTGCTGCATTACTCAGGGACACCCTAGGGCTGATCGGATTTTCGGTCACAGGTCTCTCACCTTCTATGGAGTGCTTTTCCACACACTTAACCTAATCGTTTCAGTCCCACATCGGGGCCCTACAACCCCCAGAGCAAGCTCTGGGTTTGGGCTATTCCGCTTTCGCTCGCCACTACTTACGGAATCACTTCGTTTTCTTTTCCTCCGGTTACTGAGATGTTTCACTTCACCGGGTATCGCGCTCCCACCTCTATATATTCAAGGTGGGGCGACCCACTATTAAGCGGGCCAGGTTACCCCATTCGGAAATCTCCGGGTCAAAGCGTGCTTGCCGCTCTCCGAAGCTTATCGCAGCTTATCACGTCCTTCATCGCCTGTTGGCACCAAGGCATCCGCCATGCGCCCTTACTAGCTTGTTTCTCATTAGAAACTCACTTTAATTTTTCTTTTAAGTCGGACTTTAACATCCGACTCTTACAAGAAGATCATTTAAGATCCGCCGTTTATTTGAGTATAAATCCAAGTCGCAAGATGTGCGTTCATAAATGAACGCTCAGTTGCTTTCAGAATTAGTTTTTACTCTATATGCAGTTATCAAAGAACAGTTTTAAATCTTATTTGGGTATCCACGATCAGTATTTCCGTAACAAATTGGTTATGGTGGGTCTGACAGGACTCGAACCTGTGACCCCCGCCTTATCAAGGCGGTGCTCTAACCAGCTGAGCTACAGACCCATTAACCATTTATCATTTAAGATTTGGCATTTATCATTTTGAAGAAAGCAGTAAAACTGCCAACTCACACAAATGATAAATGATCCATATTAAACGCTAAATGAAATTGGTGGAGGTAACCGGAATCGAACCGATGACATTCTGCTTGCAAAGCAGACGCTCTACCAACTGAGCTATACCCCCGTGGATTACTTACCAGAGGAGGAAAAGAAAGGACTAAATTGTGCACTGCATCCTTGAATCGAATGTGCGTACTAATTTTTGTTTCGCAGATTCTTTCGAATCATACGATGCACCATAACACTGCTGTCCGAAAACAAACAGGTTTTTAGGCGTCGACCTGTTCACCATATGAAAGCCTTGAGATGCTTTCGGTGAATTACTCCTTAGAAAGGAGGTGATCCAGCCGCAGGTTCCCCTACGGCTACCTTGTTACGACTTCATCCCAGTTACCAGTTACACCTTAGGATCCTGCTTCCTTGCGGTTAGCACAGATACTTCGGGCGCGACCAGCTTCCATGATGTGACGGGCGGTGTGTACAAGACCCGGGAACGTATTCACGGCACCGTAGCTGATGTGCCATTACTAGCGATTCCAACTTCACGGAGGCGAGTTGCAGCCTCCGATCCGAACTGAGCCTAGTTTTCAGGATTTCCTCCACCTCGCGGTATCGGATCTCATTGTGCTAGGCATTGTAGTACGTGTGCAGCCCTGGGTATAAGGGCCATACTGACTTGACGTCGTCCCCACCTTCCTCCGGTTTAAATACCGGCAGTCTGAACAGAGTCCCCGACATTACTCGCTGGCAACAGTTCACAGGGGTTGCGCTCGTTGCCGGACTTAACCGAACATCTCACGACACGAGCTGACGACAGCCATGCAGCACCTGTGCATGTCCACCCGAAGTGACTCCCGACTTTCATCAGGATATGACAAGCATGTCAAACCCAGGTAAGGTTCTTCGCGTTGCATCGAATTAAGCCACATACTCCACCGCTTGTGCGGGTCCCCGTCAATTTCTTTGAGTTTTAGTCTTGCGACCGTACTCCCCAGGCGGCTCGCTTAACGCGTTAGCTCCGGCACGGAGAGGGTCGAACCTCCCCACACCAAGCGAGCACCGTTTACTGCCAGGACTACAAGGGTATCTAATCCTTTTCGCTACCCTGGCCTTCGTACCTCAGCGTCAGTAAATGTCCAGCATCTCGCCTTCGCCACTAGTGTTCCTCATGATATCTACGCATTTCACTGCTACACCATGAATTCCAGATGCCCCTCCATTACTCTAGCAGGGCAGTATCGGATGCAGTTCCAGGGTTGAGCCCTGGGATTTCACATCTGACTTACCTCGCCGCCTACGCACGCTTTACGCCCAGTAAATCCGAACAACGCTTGGGACCTTCGTATTACCGCGGCTGCTGGCACGAAGTTAGCCGTCCCTTCCTCTTCAGATACTATCAATCTTACCGGTTATTAACCGATAAGCCTTACTCTCTGATGACAGGAGTTTACGACCCTAGGGCCTTCATCCTCCACGCGGCGTCGCACCGTCAGGGTTTCCCCCATTGCGAATGATTCTCGACTGCTGCCACCCGTAGGTGTCTGGACCGTGTCTCAGTTCCAGTGTGACTGATCGTCCTCTCAGACCAGTTACCCGTCGTAGCCTTGGTGAGCCTTTACCTCACCAACAAGCTGATAGGCCGCGAGCCCATCCAAAAGCGGCAGGTCACCGAAGTGATCCCCACCTTTAATACTGGAAAGATGCCTTTCCGTACCATACGCGGTATTAATCCGAGTTTCCTCGGGCTATCCCCCTCTTTTGGGCAGGTTGCTCACGTGTTACGCACCCGTCCGCCACTAGAATTACAAAAAGCAAGCTTCTCATAATTCCCGTTCGACTTGCATGTCTTATCCACGCCGCCAGCGTTCGTTCTGAGCCAGAATCAAACTCTCCGTATAAATGTTGTTCTCCGTTTCCAGGACCTTTTCGCCGAAGCGATCCAGTTAATTCCCGGTCGTTAGAAATTTTTGACAGGGTCACAAATCCACATGCTCATAAATGAACATCCTTCCTTGTGATCCTTATCTGCACATTCTTAACAGAATATGCAGCGCACAATTTAGTCTTCTTTTCCCCACCAATTTAAAGCCCACATTGAATTGCTTATCGCAATTCAAACTCGCCTCAAACTGGCTAATTTTCTCTGAAAGATCTCATTACCCGGGGACTAAAAAGTCGATCGCGATTTACTCGCCATCGACTCACCGTCGCCTGAGCCCGACTTATTCCGGTCGGGACGCCAATATAGATTGAAATCCCCGTCCGTCAAATGCTTTTGGCTCTTTTTTCATTTTCTTCTGCTCTAGCAAGCTTACCCCAATGGCTCTTGCTCAGATCTCTCACTTTTCCCCACTCCTTCACAAAAAAAGTGCCCGCTCGATTTACTCTAGCGGACACTCTCGAAAAAGGGTATTCACCCTTCTTGCTACCATTACTAACTAAAAAGTGATCGTCATATCAATTGTGATTCGATTCTCCATCAAATTATCACCTGAACTGGTCACTGGCAATTCATACGCCGCACCAAGCTGGACATTGTCTGCCAACTTCAAACGAAACCCTGCTGCTGCAGTCACGATATCACGATTTACTCCTGCATTGGAAGCTCCCAGGTTAATCAAATCCCCTCCCTCAAACTGAGCAACAGACGGAACAGCTCCTCCGACTTGATTTGCGAACCTGCTACCACCATTGCCCTCATTCAGCACGCGGTACCAATTGACCTCTACCAATGGAGCCAACCACTCAGTGAGCCAGTAACTGGCGTGAGCACTAACAAACCCAGTGGTTGATTCCGCTCCCGTGTTAAAAGGGATGTGCGCACCAATACCGCCAGCAAACTGCCAACGTCCCCAAAGCTTCACATCCGAAAGAATCAAATTAAGCGCGCCGTCACCAGATCCTTGAAACACACCTGTATTACCAGTCGGCACCTCAACAACAGCCGAAACACTCATTACATGCTGAATTTCGGGTTGATACAAAACTGCGTATTTCAGTCCCGCTGCCAAATTAGCCCAGCCGTCATCAACCGTGAGCGTGCTGTCAGGGTTAAAATCAATGTAGCCATCTTTGGTCGCGACAAACGACAGGCGCTTATTAAAAGCATATTCCAACTGCAGAGCATACAGCTGAAAGTCCCCGCCAAGTGGCAAATCCCCAAGTGCCGTACTGATCTTGTTTGGCAAAGATTGGGACATGAAAACCGGATGAATCGTAGTTCTCGGCAGAGCTAGATCAAACAAAGTTGGATTACTGATCGGCCTCAGCACATTGGCAAAAGGATCGGCAGGGTCGACCACCTCTTTAGCAATCGGACCCGCCTGGGCTTGCCCGACAAGGAGGAAGCTGATTGCCAGACTAGCTGACATTTGTAACAAGTTGGATTTCTTCATGGATATTTTTTTGTGTTAAATTGGTGACTTAAGTCACACGGCATCGCAAATTCAGCACTCCTCTCGATCTTACGAAAAAATAACTCTATATAAGCGACCCTCGATTTCAAAAGTAAGTGTTGCTCACAATAACACTCCACAGATCTTTCTAAATACTGTGCGAATCTTGGCATTTCTCGCGAACCAATGGAGCCCATATCTTGCCGTGATCGTGCTGTTTATTGCCTCTAATGCCCCCCTCATCAGGCAAACACTTGCGCCTCACGTTGGGTTAATATATTTTCTAAACCTTGTAAGGGAAACCTCATTCACAACTAAGCCGCGACGCATACCCCTCCCCTCAAGCAAAATCGAAGCACTATGATAAACGAGTTGGCAAAACACACCGAACCAGACTTAACTCCGGATGAGGTAATCTCAAGCCCCCACGCAGCTAAAGCCTCCGAGCTCCATTCCCATCTCCCCTCGACACAATCTCAGCAGAGTCGCGAAAAAAAAGTCAAACCTCTAGCCCTTCGCCTAAAAAAAACTGGGCTCCAACCGGCTCTACCCAAAGAAAACGCGCAGAAATCCGAACGGCATTTACGATTGCGTAAGCAGTCGGCTTCGCCTCCTAACGAAAAAGCCCAAGTTAACCACTCGGAAAACGCTCAAGTTCTCAATACTCAACAGCCTAAAACTGAAAACGAAACACCTCCCGCCAATAACGCGACTCACGCTGAATCAGAACCAGTAAAACCCTCGCTAAAAAGCGAAACCTCCAGAGACAACAAAACACTGTCAACCAGATCGATAATCCTTCGCAAAAAACAAAAATCCGCTGTTGATGGAGGGCGTGACGTCGGCCTGGCGCAAATCGAAAATCCCATCTGTTACAGTTGCAAGGTACCCTTCACCATTGGAGACGAGCTGGAACCCCTGACCCCGATTACCTGCCCACGTTGCGATAACCACCAGGTAGTACCCGCACGAATCGAGCAATTCATTTTCAAAAGCCAACTGGGCAGAGGGGGGATGGGCGTTACCTACCTGGCTTTTGATGAAAGCCTTCGTCGAGACGTCGCGATCAAACTGATATCTAAAAAACACGCTTGGGATCGGGAAAGTATCGCAACCATGATCAGCGAAGCTCGCAAAGCAGCAGCCCTTGCCCATCCCAATATTGTGCCTATTTTTTATATCGGAAGCGTTGAAGGCACTCCCTACATCGTCATGGAACTACTCTCGGATAAACTGCTTTCCCGGCCCACATCGAAAGGTATCGCGCTGGATGAAAAATTCGTTCTTTCAACCGGGTTGGCGATCACTAAGGCACTCTCCGTAGCTCACAAGAATGGCATCCTACACCTCGACATAAAACCGGATAACATCCTGCACGACCAATTCGGAACTGCCAAATTAATCGATTTTGGACTCGCCTGCCTAGCCAGCGAAGGCCCTGCGAAAAACTGGGGAACCCCGCTCTATCTGGCTCCAGAACGGCTCGAACACACTGGCCAGGACTATCGCTCTGATCAATACAGTCTCGGCGTTTCTCTCTGGCAGGCACTAGCAGGAAATGCTCCTTTCGACGGAACCGATCCTGACCACCTGTCCAAACAGATCCTCAACGAACCCCCTAAATCCCTGAACCAAACTAAAGCAGGCCTTCACGAATGGACTTGCGGACTAATTCACAAAATGATGGCCTACGATGCCGATGCTCGTTATCAGGACTACGATGATCTCATCCAGACATTTCAAACTGTTCTAACCGCAATAGAAGGGTGTGCCCCCTCCACAATAAACAAGTCATAAACAATAATGACCTCATCCGGAAACCAAAACCCTCCAAATTCGACCGAACAAATCTCAAGTGACAGCTCAATCGCTTTTCGCAAAGTAGACCTAAATGCCACAGAGTATTATCGAGATGCCGACAAACGCTCCGACCAGTCCGCAGAATTAATTCGTAAATATCAAGACGAGGAACAAATTCTGGCAAGTGGTTTTTCGCAGATCATCACATCCTTTCTAGAAGATTTTCTCGCTCTAGGAAAACTTGACGGTCTCACTATTGCTTCAGCAGATGGCCTTGTCGTAGCGGAAACCAGCCGCTTCGAAAACGCCGATGTTATGGCCGCGATCGGATCGGTGTTTGAATATGTTGCGGAGCGTGCTCAGAACACTGGCATTGTTTCCGAAGCAGATGAAATGACCATTCGTGGAAAAAAAGGAGAACTGGCCGTGGTGCGCTACTTCCCAAATCTTAACCGTCGATTTTTCCTCATGGCCTACGCACGACAACGCTGCAACTACCGTCGCGTCACAAACCTCGCCTTAAGCAAGTGCGGCTTTTTACTGGAACAAAAATTTGGAAACTCACGCCCTGAAAAGGAAAATCTGCCTTCCACTATTTATTCGAAATCAATCTCTTAAACGCAAACCCAGACATTAACACACAAATAACAAGCACCATGTCCACAACATCCAAATCAGATGCGCTGAAAACGATACTTAATACCCTGTCTGCTTCCAGCGGAGACATCGAAGCCTCCGCTGTGGTCTCCACTGACGGCCTGATGATTGCCTCCAACTTTCCAGCTGGTCTCGATGAAGACCGGGTGGCTGCGATGTCCGCCGCTCTTCTGGCAATGGCCGAAAGGTCTACTCGCGAACTCGAACGAGGCGAACTTGAACAGGTTTTTCTCAAGGGCAACCAAGGAAATCTCATCATGTTGGCAGCCGGAAGTGACGGTGTGTTAACTACCCTCACCACTGAAGGCGCCAAGATCGGCTTGGTATTTCTCGATATGAAACGTGCAGCAGCAGAAGTCGCACGAATTATTTAGATTCAACAGTTACTCACTTGCCAAACGATTTCATTACTGCCCAAAAATGACTGATAGCGAAAATATGGATGAACCGTGGAAACTTGTTCTCGTAAAAGCTAAAGCCCTCACCGGTTATTCGCTCGACGACGAGCAGATTCTTCAGGAAGCTTCCGAAACCCTGTTAGCCTGTTCCCAGGAAGTCGTCACCGAATTTTACGATGTCCTCTTCGAATACGAGCTCACCGCAGAAATTTTCACAAAATTAAACCAGGATCGAGCTGTTCGTGAAAAAACCCTATTGCAGTGGTATGAATCTTTGGTCAATGGACAGTACGACGACCAGTTTTGGACCTGGCACTGGCTAGTTGGACTGATTCATATTCAACATGATGTTGAACATGTTTATGTCATGTCTATGTTCAATCGGTTGCAAACCATTGTAACGAAAAAGGCATTTGAATCCTTTGAGGAAGCCTCTGCCGAGAAAGTCATCCTGGCTTTCTGCCGTATCATGGGGTGCCTTGCAGCTCTGGTAGTCGAGTCCTATCACCAGGAATACCTCAGCGCCGTCAATACCGCTGGCCTAAAGGGAACCGTTCTCAAGCGAATGATCTCCATGGAAGTAAAAGATAAAATCCAAGAATACCGACACATCCTCGAAACGCATGCAAACAATCAAGCTAACAATCAAGCTAACAACCCCTAGAAACCATGAGTGAATCCATGAAAGTAGAGTGGACTGATGCCCTTAAAACGGGCAACAAAGCCATCGATAACCAACACAAATACCTAATCGACATCATCAACGATGTCGCCGATATCATCGAAACCAATGGCACTACTCAGTCATTGAGAAAAGTCATCAACCTACTCCAATATTACACCGAGTGGCACTTCTGCAACGAAGAGAGCTGCATGGAAAAGCTGAAATGCCCCGTGCTTGAAAAAAACAAGGAAGCTCATAGCCAGTTCATAGAAACCTTTCTCGGATTCCGCGCCGAAATAGAAGAAGGGGGCGATGCTCACGCCATCGCCACCCGAATGTACAAGACTCTAACGTCCTGGCTAGTTCAACATATCCAAGGCATCGATTCCGAACTCGCCCACGTTTCGGGAGAAAACAGTGACATCACCTCTTAAGGCCCATTCAATACATATACCTATAGGATCACAACCACCCTACGATCCCCCGTCTTCAACCCGCTCATAAATCCGGGCAATTTCCAGCAATAGTTTTTCCAATTCTTTATAGTAAACTCCATTCTTCACAACGCCCTTCTTACGGCGAAGAGCTTTCACCTGTCGCTCTAAATCATCCCGCCTTAGACGCAAATTTTCCGGCATCATCGCTTCCAGCTTGTTCGGTGTAAGATGAATTTGATGAGCACGCTCCCCCTCCGGCCGCAAGCCCCCTTTCTCCTTCCCCGACACAATTGCCATTACCCCCTCAAAGCTCTCTGCCCTGATCCCCCGCTGATCTCCATTGTCATCCAGCATCGCATGCTCGGTTGCTATGCGACCTTCTTTTTCAAAAAATTGCTTCACCCCATTGGCAGCATATAAAAAGGCCTCCAACAATGACACTTGCTCATCGTTGTCCAGATCCGCCTCTTTCAAACCCCCAACAGCGCGAGCAAAATATTCGCCAAAACGAGGGTAAAATATCTCATGCGCGCTTTTGGTGGCGGTGATCACGATTCTGTTTTTTCCTGACAAAGCCTTGATGAAAGGCGCGCTCGAAGAAGCCGTATTCACCACCACTAACGTTCCTTTGAATGGTTTTAACCATGCTGCCAGATCGCTGTCAGTAAAATCCTCGCCTCTTACATTAAATTTGGTCTCGCGACCGTCAAAGGTTCCATGCCCTATCAATACCACCCACAAGCCGGACACTCCCCGCTCAATTTCTTCCGCGATCACTCCCTCTAATACCTGGCGATCCGTTTTTTCTGCCTCATTCCTGCCTGCTCCCACCTCGACCAACCTTACTCCTCCCCGCTTACAAGCCTCTTGCCACGCCTTAGCTACTTCAGTGAATTTCTTCTCGTATTCTTCCACGCCCCCCGCGCCCAATACTGTCACCACAGTCACATCCTGCTGGGCGCCCTGAGTCTCTCCACCCCAGAGCGGCAGCCCCACACAAATAATCACAGCTTTTATGAATTTTCGCAAAATCAAATCACCCCCTTCCATCTTCTCAAAGCCCACTCTCCCACTAGTAACAATAAGGCCAACATAAAAAGCCATGGAGCGTGCCAAAGCGGTCGCGACCAATGCTCAACCACAGGAGTCTCCATGGCCGGTAATTCCTTTTTCACAAAAGCCATCACTTCGTTCATCTCCAGCACTCGACCTCCGGTTGCTGAAGCCAACCTCTCCAACAGTGACCGATCAGGTTGCAACTGGCGCAATTCGTCCGCACTCGAATTCCTTACCCAGCCCACTTCACGCTCACCCAGCTTCTCTCCATTTTTATCATGCACCACCACCTTGGCGCGATAGCCCCCCTGAGACCGCGGATAAAAATTAGCCCCGAAGTATCCATCTTTTTCCAAATCCGGCTCACCGAATAATTCCGCCGCCTTTTTACCCGCACCCATCCCATGCCGCACCTCAACCTTGACCCCCACTTCGCCGTTGGCATGAAAAGCTTTGTCACGAACCTGAACCGTAAAATCAACTCCTCCCCCTTCACCAACAGATCGACGCTTATAGCTGAAATCTATCAG
>JAADHD010000335.1 GCA_013152075.1 Verrucomicrobiota bacterium
AAAGTTGATTTTGCACTATTAAAAAACGTGTTCGTCGTATCAGGCCTGAAGGAATGATTTATTATTTGATAATTCTAATATCGATTTGCCTATCGTTCCTTCTTCAGGAATTCGTGCCGGTATTCGAATGGGCCTACGGAGCTCGCCTGATGCTGGTCTTTACCTTGTTCCTATGCGCATCCGTGACCATCCCCTTTCCTGCCATGATAACCCTAGCAGTATTTACTGGCTTCATTTGGGATGCCCGCTACCACGTCCCCCTGGGAGATTCGAGCGAGCTTTCATTCGGGCTTAGCATTTTTATTCTGGGATTGCTGGGTTTGTTCATTCAAGGAGTACGCCCCCTTTTCAGTCGAGGCCGATGGGAAATCCCTGTCTTCATGGTCGGCATCATGATCATGATCGGCATGATCATAGAATTCCTTCTGATCAGCTTTCATCGTGGAGGACTCGAATTCACAGCCGAAATATGGTTCAAGATGCTGATGACATCCTTGTTCTCCATGTTTTTAGCTCCCATTATTTTATTGTTGCTGAGCCGTCTGGCCAAACAGACAGGCTACCGCATTCGTCTGGATGGCATCACCCACAAACTCGACAGTTATGGCGACGCATTTTCGGCTTAGACTATATCTTCTGGCAACGTTGGTGTTCCTCGGGTTCGGCCTGCTGACCGTACGTCTGTACGAAATACAAATCGTCCAAGCTGATAACTACAAAAACAAACTTCCCGGAGGCTCCGAAGTCTCTGTTAGAATCCCGGGCGTGCGTGGCGAAATCAAAGATCGCAACGGAATCACCCTGGTACAAAACGTCGCCAACTATGAAGTGAATCTTGATTTAAAAGAAATCGTTTCGCAGTACAAAAAAAGCCATAAAAACGTACCGCTTTATACCTTTTTTCCTATCGTTCGCGGCCAACCGCAGGAAAGAAAAGAGATCGACGTTGTGAAAATCGTAAAACAATCTGTGTTGCCCGGCCTGGCTGAGCTGGGATTGGCCGCTGACTTCAACTCAAAACAACTGAGACTGCATTACCGGACAACTTCCGGCTTGGTCCCTTATACCTACCGTCGCGATTTGAAATTTGAGGAGTTTGCGGTTTTTGCAGAACACAATCTCAACATTCCCGGAGTTACAGTTTCCGCCAAAGCCAGTCGGGATTATCGTTTTGACTCTATGGCCGGTCATATTCTCGGTTATGTGAATTTACCGGACATCAAACTTATCCCCCGGGAAGAGCAAGCGGAATACAATCATTACGTCGGAGATGATTACGGGGTTTATGGCGTAGAGAAAACCATGAACCATTACTTGCAGGGCAAGCCGGGAAAACGCGTTCTTGAGCGCGACGAGAAACGGAAAATTGTCGGCGAAATCAGTTACACTCCACCTCAACCAGGGGCGGATGTCTATTTGACTCTCGATGCCCGAATCCAGATGATCGCCGAAAGATCGCTCAGAAAAATCGGCCGCGGTGCGGCCGTCGTGATGGATCCGCAAACTGGTGACATCCTAGCGATGGCCTCCGTGCCTTCGTTTAATCCCAACGCCTTCATTCCCACCATCGCCCAGAGCGACTGGAAGCGTTACACCGAAGACCCAAGCAGTCCGATGTTCAATCGCGCCATCAACCCCTACTCGCCGGGCTCAACCTTCAAAGTGCCCATTGCTCTTTCAGGCATGTTATCGGGCACGCACCGCCGCAACTTCACCTGTTACGGGGGAGTCCAATACGGAGCGAAATACATGAAATGCTGGTGCTTGTCGAAGGGCTTCACTCACGGCTCGGTCGATGTCAGTCAGGCTCTTAAATTTTCCTGCAATGCCTTCTTTTATCAATATGCCAATGTCTGCGGCATTAAGGACATTCTGAAAATGACCGATATCCTGGGGCTGGGGCGAAAAACCGGCATTGAGGTGACGGGAGAAAGCCCGGGCAGCGTGCCGGGGCCACAGCAATTGCGCATGCAGGGGCTAATGTGGAGCGACGCTTTTACAGCATTGGCGGCTATCGGTCAGGGCGCTAACGAAGCCACTCCACTGCAGATGGCAAGCGTGACCGCGACCGCGAGCAATGGTGGCCGGGTATTCAAACCCCGCCTTATAGAAAAAGTCGCTGAAAGGGATGGAAGCGTTGTTTTTCGAGAGGCCCCCAAAGTTACCCACGATTTGACCAAAGAAGGACTGACCAGGGAAGACGTGGAAACTGTCAAACATGGAATGTGGCGGGTGGTGAATGAATCGAGAGGCACAGCGCCACGCGCAAAGTCAGAAATCACCATGATCTCAGGAAAAACCGGCACTACCCAGACAGGAAATCCACGAGAGCCCACCAACGCCTGGTTCATTGCTTTTGCCCCTTACAAAACTCCAGAGCTAGCCGTCTGCGTCTTTGTTCACAATGGCGCTTCGGGAGGACGCGCGGCCTCCCCAATTGCAAAAAACATCATCGACGAAACCATGGCGATGCGGAAAGGGAAAAATATCACACTGGATAGACTGCCTGAAGCGGAAGGTAATTTTGACCGAATCCTGATGGTCTCTTTCGACGGAGCAGGCCTAGAAGAATACGCCAGCGACGATGCCGATGAAGCCGTCGATGTTTCCGGAATCATGCCGGTGCAACTTACCGCCAAAAAGAAAACTCGTAGCAGAGCCCCTACCCCGTCCATCAAACGCAAAGCGGACGCGGAAGGATCTGTAGAAAAACAAAATACCAAGCGCAAACAACGCTGGAAAAATCTGAGACGGATGATCGGCGGACGCCGTTAAAACCGTAAACTAAACCATCTAAAACTAATTTAACCGGGGAAACCCAACTTATTATATGCTGAAAAAATTAACAAAAGTCTTTCGCTCACAAACCCTCGTAGGAGGCACAAAAATAGCGATCAACTGTGAAAAATTGGAAACTCGTGTAGCCGTCATGGACGACGGCTTGCTCGAAGAATATACTGTCGAAAGAACGGATGATGTCAATATCGTCGGCTCGATTTACAAGGGCGTAGTGCGGAACATTGAACCGGGCCTGAAAGCAATGTTTGTCGACATTGGACTCGAAAAAAACGCCTTCCTACACTTCTGGGACGCCATTCCTGAAGCTCTGGACAGCGGCATGGAAGAAATCAACCGTGGCAAAGGCGGTAAAAGAAAACAGCCCCATATCACTTCTCAGGATATCCCACGGCTCTACCCTGCGGGTTCGGAAGTCCTGTTGCAGGTTTCCAAGGGCCCTATCGGCACCAAAGGCCCCCGGGTAACGACCAATATTTCTCTAGCCGGCCGCTATATGGTACTAATGCCGAGAAATGATCAGTTCGGTATTTCTCGAAAAATCGAAGACCCACAGGAGCGCGCGCGCCTGCGAAAGGTGATGGAAAAACTTCAAGTGCCAGAAGGCATGGGCATTATTTTGAGAACCGTCGCCACCGGGCAACGGCTAAGATACTTTATTCGCGACTTGAGCATCCTTCTTGAACAGTGGGCGGAAATTGAAGACAAGGCCGCCACCAACAAAGCTCCGACCTGCGCGTTCCGCGAACCGGACCTAATCGAAAGAACTGTCAGAGATTTTCTGACCGATGAAATCGACGAAGTTCTCTGCGATAATGCCGAAGCGGTGCAACGCATGAAAGATCTAGTTGGCAGCATATCCCGTCGATCAAAAAAACGCATCCATTTATTCGAAGATGCCGAACCGATATTCGACAAACTTAAAATTCAAAAACAGATTGACGACGCCTTCTTCCGGCAGGTCTGGCTACCTTCCGGCGGCTATCTGGTGATTGACGAAACCGAAGCCATGATCGCCGTAGATGTGAATACCGGACGCGCCAAGAAAAAGGACAACATGATCCTGCAAACCAATGTCGAAGCGGCCCGGGAAGTCGCCAGACAACTAAAGCTGAGAAATATCGGTGGCCTCGTAGTGGTCGACTTTATAGATATGCGTGGACGCAGAGATCAACAGGCCGTTTACCGCGCCATGAAGGAACGACTCAAACTCGACAAGGCCAAAACCCAGGCCCTGCAAATTTCCCAACTGGGACTCATGGAGATGACCCGCCAACGCCTCCACGAAAGCCTGAATATGACGGTTACTGAACCTTGTCACTACTGTCAGGGACGCGGACGAGTCAAGACTACGGAGTCGATGAGCGTTGAACTGCAACGCGCTGTGTCTGCCGTGCTGGCAAAACACCCTGATCGCGGTGAACTGACTATCGTTGTTCACCCCGAAGTGATGGAGCGCTTGAAGACCAAAGACTCAGACTTGCTCATTGATTTGGAACGCCGTCATCAGGCACGCCTTACTTTCCGCAGCGACCCAGCTTTTCATCGGGAAAAAATCTCTCTCCTGGACGGTGAAACCCAAAAGGAAATCAACGTGTAAACCAACTGTCTGTGAACGGGGCTAATATTTATGATATGAGGCCCCTCATAGGCTCTTTTTTTACCCTTTGTTTTGATTTGAAATAATCTTCCGGTTTCGGATCAACACCATAACCAGGGCAAGGCAGCCCATGCTGATCGAAAACCAATCTCCAAAGCGCGCGTAAACCGTCAGTGGCGAATCAATCCGCATACGCACTGTCCCCGGCAAAACGCCGGTGACGAAGGTGCTCCCAGTCACATCATCGGCGATTTTGCGCTCGAAGGGTGGATTTGATTCACGGTCAAAGAGACTGCCCAGTTCATCGATGAAACAGCTCACCCCGGTATTCGCCGAGCGCACCATCGGTCGCCGCAATTCGATACAGCGGAAGCGGGCATTGGCGAGATGTTGAGCCGAGCCCGCGCTCTCCCAAAACCAACCATCATTGGTCACATTGACGATCACTTGCGGCACGCCGGCACGCACAAATTTGCGCGCCAGACTGCCGATGGTATCTTCAAAACAAATCAGCGGTATGACCTGATACTCCCCGCCATCGAGCACCAGAGGCTCGAATTCTTTGCCAAATTCAAAATCCGAGGGAATCAACCGTCCTGCCACCCATTCAAAAGGAGGGAAAATACCTCGCAGAGGAATATACTCGCCGAAGGGGACCAAATGAACCTTGCGATACATCTGATAGTTCCTAGTTGTCCCTTTCATCAGAACGGCCGAGTTGTAGACCTCTGCAGGCTGCACCTCCTCCTCAATGCCTGAGATAAGATAAAAGTCACCACTCGCCAATACCCGGTTAAATACCTCCTGCACCCAGGGATAAAAAAAACGTCCAGGCACAGCCGTCTCAGGCCAAACCACCAGATCGTAGTGAGACGTTTCCACATAAGCGGTCGTCAGATTATAATAATCATTCATGTTCTCACTCAAGAAAGCGTCATCCCATTTTTGATCTATTGGAACGTTCATCTGGACCAGCAGCGCTCGGATGTCCTTAGTTTCCCCAGGCGCTTGATTGATACGATTGAGCCCGTAAAGAAACACTGCCATGATCATCGCTATGCCCACGGTGAAATCCAGATGGGGACGCACCCCACGGTTGCCGAATTCATGAATCAGACGAACGACGGTCGCCAGTGAAATACAGGCGCAAAACATCAACACGAAAGACAAGCCGCTGACCCCAATGATGTCAACAACCTGAATAAGATACAGGTTTTCATGAAGTGCCACCCCTAAACCATTCCAACCCATTCCGGTGAAAGCCACACCTCGCATCCACTCCAATCCACACCACATCGCCCCATTGAGAAAGGCTGCTCGCAACACCGCCCACGATGGCGCGAAAAATTTTTGCCAACCAGATAGAACCTGACCTTCAACCAACTCCTGATCGGCCGGATCCCAGCGCCCAATGGTGGCAGCAAAGGCTCCCCAGAAGCCGAAATAAACCGCCAGATAAAACGGTAGAGCAATGGCTCCCCCGATACTCACCTCTGCCAACCAACTCATATTGATCAGGAAAAACGCCAACCCGCCGACATATCCAAGCCACCAACCGCGCCAGGCACGACTTCGTGCGCGGCCATCCTTTTTATTACCAGGCTCGGAAAACCATAACGCCGTCAGTATAGGTAAAGCCCAAAACCAAATCAGCGCGCTGATGTCCCATGTCGGATAACACAAAGCAAGCAACACGCCGCTCAATAGGGCAGCAAAGAAGGGCCAGATTTTTTTTAAATTCATACTACACAGTCGGTCACGCAACACCGAATCGAATAAACCACTTTGTGCCATACTTCCAAACATTTTCACCAAATCACACTGCCTGAGAACGCAAACTCTGAGAAGCGCGGTAACTCCTTCAATCTTTAACGAGCCCTTCTTTCAAGCAGTAGATGAAACTTAAACCTCTATAAATTCCATAATTTTATGATTTTCCAGTTTTTTTGTTAGGGTATTCTTAAAATAACTAACTTTAGGCTAGATTAAAGAAAACTTATGGCCATATACTCCACCTAACTGTTATGGTAGGGAAAAATAGGGGGATTACTTTATTGGAAATGCTGATCATTTTTGCGATCATCGGAATTTTGCTTGTTTTTTCGGCCCCCTCGTTACTGCTTATTGATTCTACAGCAGTGAATGTCTCGGGCAGAGAGCTTGGCGATTTTTTGAATTTATGTCGGAGTGAAGCAATCTCGCAAAGGACCTCGATTCGACTTGGGATTGTGGTTAAATCCACCAAGCCAGAAGAAAATTTCAGGCGGTATGCCGCGTGGAAGTGGGATAAGAAAACACGTGATTTCCAACAGTATTCGGAATGGCGTTCATTGTCTGAAAATGTATTTTTTTCGAAAAATCTTCCTAGCAAAGCTAAGGCGTCTGATTACGCGCATAAAGAGCCTTCCGCTGTTCGAGGTGATTACATCCTTGATGCTGTGGCGAAAGGCTTTGAACAAATTTCATTTGAATCTGGGGAGAAAAGAACCCTGCGGTTTTTGGAATTTTCACCTTCTGGGAGAACACGGGTTATGTGGGGTGAAAAAAGAAATTTAATCGTATCCATTAGTTCTGGAAACTTTGCTAGCGACAAAACTTCAAACTGGGTGCAGTTCACCGTGGATACGCTGACCGGTAGAACCCGGGTTTATAGACCATGAAAAAATGTCAACCATCTCAAGTTGACGCAGGTTTCTCTCTAGTGGAAGTCTCCATGGCTCTGGCTATCGGCGCATTGGCGATGGTTTCTTTGATTAGCGTTCTGCCGCAGTTGATGAAATACGAAAGGGAAAGCGCTGACCTATCAGTCGTCGGGATGATCATGGAAGACATTCACAGCCGTTTGGAAGGTCAGGATTTTAAAGAGGGAGTTCCTTCAATCAGTCCAATCTTTTATGATCAACGAGGTCGACACTGGGCGCCTTCCAAGGATAACGAACTTTCTGAGGTAGATTTATCGCGGGATGAAAAATTCTTTCGGGGAGATATCAAGTTGGTGAACGGAGCAGATTCATCAACGTCGTCAAATTCTTCTTTGGTGATCAAAATTGATTTTTTTTGGCCTGTGGATAAAGCGGGAAACCCTTTGGGAAAGCAGAAAGAAAAAACCAGCGTGACTTATTACACTACCACTTTGACAGGCCCGGACTGGGGGAGCATTGATCCAAATTTCCAATCGAAAATTGAATATTAAGCGGAAAAATTCTATCACCATTACCAACGCCTTCAGTGTTATCGAATTGCTGTTGGCGGTCACGGTTTTGACCATACTTCTGCTATTGCTCATGGGAGTCGTGGCGATCATAACCGATGTATGGGTAGAGAGTGAGCGAACGATTCAATCCAAACAACGTGCGCGCGCTAGTCTGGAACTTTTTACTCGTGAAATCACTCCCGCGGTAGTGGATACACGCATGCAGTTTGTCGTCGCACCCGGGAAAAATTTGGAAAAGGTAGGCGCAAAATTTATCGCACCGGACTCACCTGCAGTTTTGTGGATGGCCCCACTGGGAATAGGCGGAGAATTACGTTGCGTCGGCTACTACCTCTACCGCAATGAAAAAAATAATCATTATCGTCTGAAGCGAATTTATATTCGCAAGGATAATCAGGATGGTTATTTCCCTAAATTGATTGATTTGATGAATGCCAGAAACCCCGGTATTCGAACGGATTCACTTAGCTCACGGTGGTTCGTTGACAACTGGGATTCCCGGGCATTTGATGACACTTCAGCATACAATCAGAAAGTCATTGTATCTACCGTAGCCGACGGAGTCGTCGCGTTTTGGGTGCAGTGCCTGGATTTACTTGGCAACCCTATACCGCTTGTTTCCGAGTCACAACACCATCCGCGAAGTGACCTGTTGTTTAATTCAGCAGCGTATTTTCACATGGCAACATCCACTCCGTTTGATAATGGCGATTCTTTTGTCTACCTAGCAAAAACACCTTTTGTGATGAAGGCACACCGCTTGCCCGCTGAGATGGAGATTTCAATTATTACCATCGGCGATGTCGTTCTGGAGCGTGGTTTGTCCAT
This sequence comes from Verrucomicrobiota bacterium, assembly GCA_013152075.1. GTDB lineage: Bacteria > Verrucomicrobiota > Verrucomicrobiia > Verrucomicrobiales > DEV007 > JAADHD01. Next base: position 8,439 of record JAADHD010000335.1, read on the forward strand.
TCCTCAGATGGAAAATGTAATGAGCAAAAACGGCAGTCTGGACATGAAAGGTTCTGTGAAATTGCATATGGAAAAATTACAGGAAAGTGGAATCACAGAGGCCAAAGTTTATACAACACGCGTTAAACTAAGCAATGGAGTTTAATTGAAAATTCATCAAAATAGCTCGGCTGTTAGGTCAAAGCAAAAGCAGGCAATAGCATTGATTACAGTGCTTATCATTGTTGCGATGCTTACGATGTTGATGCTCGCGTATATTTCATCGACGGTTATTGAAAGTAGGGCTTCAGTTGCCTATGCCGATACGCAGCGAGCCAAAATGGTAGCGCAGGGAGGGCTCGCGCACGCGATAGCGGTTCTTAGGGCAAATATTCCCGAACCTGCGCAGATCAGTGATAGTGCCGAGACCGCTCCGGGCGAAAATTGGGCAATCAATCCGGGTCGACTTACTGTGTTGGACGATCAGGGGAATCAAACGCACTTCCCTCTTCACACTGGTGCGGCTGATATTTCACCAGATCAGACCGAAGATCCTGATGTGAACTCAGTTGACCTGAATGAACCGGTTCCGGGAAAAACTATACCCTCAATCACTTACACACTTGACTCTTCCGGGGAAGCAGACATCGATCAGGATCCGCCTCTGATGAGGGTGAAGTGGGTCAATATTCTGCACGACCCTTCTGAGCCGGCTTCAAAAGAAAATCCCCTTGTGGCCAGGCACGCCTTTTGGATAGATGACGAGAGTGGGAAAATTAATTTCAACACAGCACTCGGAAAACCCGCTCGTGATAATGACCCTGACGGGTTCCACAAACAGTACAAACTAGGGATGATGCCTCCCCTTTTTAGTCAAGTGAGTGGTGCTAGAGGGCACAGCGCAAAAAATAAAAAGCGACAATGGGCACTCGGCAAATTGAGGTCGGTCAATCTTGATGTCCTATTTTCGAGAAAAGTGGATTTGGATAAAGGGCAGTTGATCGCGCACACTTTATATCGTGGGTTCAGTCGTTACCCAGAAGCAATACTGGATTATGTGAAATTGCCTAAACACAAAAAAATGGATTGGTGGCATCGCAATCGCTACAACCTGACTTTTTACAGTAGGTCACCGGAATTCAACACATTTGGTCGCCCCCGCTTGATGACCACTAATATTCCTCTCTCTCTGGAGGGGGGGCCTAATTACCAACTTCCCTTCGTATATAGAGGGGCGGATGCTCCTGACTCCCTCAATGACTTAAAGGGCATATTGCATATGAATGCCTTATTGGGAAGCCTTGGAATTGGTCAAAAGGTTTATGACAAGGGCAAGGGGTGGGCGTCTTCCGCAAATATTGTGAATCGAGCGCAATTAGAAATGATGATGAGATATTTTCGTCGTCAATTCCCGGGTTACGAAGGGAGTTTTGTCGACAAATACGGAGAAGTAGAATGTGCTCAGATTGCCTTAAACATGATGACTATGGCAAGGGTGGCCACGGCTCCGACGCGGAGCCGGTTTTCCGAATACTCTTACGATTTGGGTGAAATAAGCACTTCAGCAATATATCTCCCCCACAGCTTAGAAAGAGCCCGGCATACACCGGAGCGATACTATTGGCGTTTCGAGCCAGGAGCAGACGGCCAGATGGGACGTTTTTTAACAGAAGACGAAAGTTCCACGGACGAAACGGTGCAAATGCTTGCGCAAACTCCCGGCCCTCATATCACGGAAATCCGACTTGTTTTCAGATCATTTCCAGCCAAAAGTTTGCCGCCTGCACTCAGTCCGAATGAAGCGTATCGAGCCAACGGCATCAATCGTTATGGGCCTGCTAACAAGCTGGCTAACAAACGATGGTTGGGTTTTCGTTTTGAGGTGGAATTTTATATGCATGGTGTCGGCCCGAAGGTTCTCCTTCGTCACTCGCCCTTTAGGGTCGATTATTTTGAGTTGGATCTAACTAGCGATGATGGAGATAGATTCAACCAGGAATTAGGGCCGGATGAAGCTGAGAACGCAGAGGGGCGTGCTGATAGAAGTTGGGTCTACAATAAACGACGGACAGATGTGAGGCGAAATGCAAATGGAAAACAATCGACTAGCCGCCCTATCGACAGGCGCAGTCTGGGCTCTTTGTTGGTGGGTAGCTCATACGTTAGCCCATACGACGCATCTTTGAAGCCGAGCAAACAACGCAACCGACGACTGATCAAAGGTCCGTGGCGGTTTGTGGGCAGAGAACAACGATGGCTTGGCAATCCGGAAGATCCAAATCCTAGCGCCAATGATTTACCGAGAGAGTTCAACGCAGATTCAATTTCTCACATTAAGGTTAGGTTTCGCGGAGGAGAGGCATTTGGCGGCCGGCCAAGATTGATGATTCCACTAGGTGAGCGCAAAGAAGACACCTTGCAGGGGACGGCGGAGATTGATTTTAGGTCTAGCGATATGGTGTCCCTTTCCTGGCAGATCGCAGACCCTCGATTAGGGGGCCATAAAGAGCAATGGTGGTATGAATCTCCAGGTGATAACTCAGCGGGCACACCTGGAGCTCGAAACATCAACAAGGACTTCGAAGCTCTGTCTGAACCGGAGGAACACTCCACCAAGAAGAGTAAGTTTCGTTATATTCAGAGAGCTCATCCAACATTCAAAATAGCCGGCTTTAAGGTTAATCGTTCTGATGAATACAGTTCACGCAGTAGAATATCCTCGAAGGGGTTTTGGTCTATGTTGCATACCGGCATTCAAAATCGGATTCCCTGGCGCACCCTTCGACTCAGTCCTTCCGCGGCGAACGATCCAGCAGGGCCGCCTGATTGGTTATTGATGGATCTGCTCGGGGGAACCTACCCGCTGCAGCATGACCAGTGGAGAAATGACTCCACCTTGCCTGATGAATTTTCAACGGTTTCTTACATGCACAGCACTGCGGGTGCAATCAACTTGAATAGCAAGGTTTACCCCGAAGACAGTCCGTATTTTCAAGCTCCTGAAAGGGTGAAGCCATTGCAAGCCGTATTCAAAAATCTTCGCAGTGATGGGGAAATCGCGCGATTGCTTGATGGGATTCGATCTTACCAGGCTAATAATTATTTCAAATACGTTGGGGAGTTGTCCAAAGTTAACGGGTATAACCGTCTTGATTCTGATGCGACAGAATTTCAAAATGAAGAGTTGCTAAGAAATATGATCGCTTGCCTCACCACCAAATCGAATACTTTTGGAGTGTGGGGAGTTGGTCAGGTGGTGAAAAAAATTCCTAGTAATGTGAAATGGGAGCAATTTGAAGACGGCGATATTGTGCAAGGAGAAAAGCGCTTTTTTGCAATAGTTGAACGCTACATCTGGCTAGGCAAGGACGGAGTCCCAGGTAACGCTCATGTGAATTCCCAGGGGGTTTGGGATC
>JAADHD010000083.1 GCA_013152075.1 Verrucomicrobiota bacterium
ATATTCTTGGCGGTCGGATTTATAAAATGGACATCAAGGATCGAGGTCACGCGGAGTTTGGTGATGCGAAATTAATGAGGAAAGGGGCTGAGGGCTCTGATGGTGGAGAGGTGAATTGGTTGAAAGTGCGTGAGGAGTTGGTGAGGAGTTCATTTTCCGGCTGGGCCACTGCGGAAGTTGTCGGCGGGGACCGAAAACGGTTGGCGGGTATTGCCAGCTGGATTCGAGATGTGCTGGATCTGGGGTGAATCCAGCAATGTTTTTTACCCCTCTATCACATAAAAAAGAGCCGCCCCGATGAGGGACGACTCTTCTTAAACCTTTCAAGGTATATCGACCTATACGGCTCGACCTTTTGATTTGTCTTCTTTGAGACGAGCTCTAAGGACTTTGTTACGCCATGTAACAGCCTGTTTTACCGCTTCTTTGTAGCCGAGTTTATCGACAGAGAATTTGCGGTTAACGGCTTTACCGAGTTCCGAGCGGACGGTGACTGTGATCACTTTACGCTTTTTACCAGAGCGGTTGGTGTAGTGCGTTTGCGATACACCGAGTTCTCCGGTATTGGTCCGTGGAGTCCGTTTGATGCGCCATAAAGGCTTGGCATATTTCGCCATGTCTTCGACCAGATCGTCACGGTATTTTTTCGCAGCGGTCAGGGCTTTCGCTTTCCCTTTGTAAATGCGGTCACTGAACAACTTGGTGCTCAATCTGCCGCCACGACGGACATGTACCTGCCAGCCATGGGTCTTGGTAGAATCAATTCGCTTGATGTTCTTGACCGATTGCTTGTTGCGAGTCCGTTTTTTCGGTGAAACCGGCTTCCGTCTGGTTGCCTTTTTCTTAACTGCCTTCTTAGCTACTGCTTTTTTGGCAGGCGCTTTTTTCGCAGGTGCTTTTTTCTTAGCTGCTACTTTTCTTTTGGGTGCCGCTTTTTTGGCGACACTTTTCTTTTTTGCTACTTTTTTCTTAGCCATTTCTTCTTGGGTGGGTTGTGGAGGGGAGTCTCCGGTTAGGTTAAAATAGATTATATCGCTCTATTCGCATATTGCACATGTAGTCATTTTTATAACAAGGTCAATAAAAAGTTTGCTTAGCGAGGCTGGTTTTCTGCTCCCTATCGGGGAAAGTGGCTAATTTTTACAATTAAGTTTAGTAATATCCTGAATGTTCATCATTATAGTAATGATTGCGAGGGAAATTATTACTTTTTTAAACCAGTATGTTGAGATTACAAAATGAGGGGAAGTGGGCTAACTGCTTATCAGTAATAAGGCGTGGAGCGGTATGGGCGTTAGCCTGTATGGTAATGCCCTGGGGGCAAGGACAATGCCTGATCGATCTAAATCGATCAAGCGGACGCTTACGAATGAGATAAGATGCCCAAATCTGCCAAAAATTCTTTTTTATCGTCTTGGACGGACAATTGGGGAGGTGATGCGCAAGATGGCATATATTGCGATTTTTGGCCAATTTTCAGCTTCTTTTCATAATAGAGGGCGATTTCACGTGAGATTTTATGATTTCATGAAAGCGGAGGTTGCTGGAGGGAGCCTTTGGTGGTAAAGACCCCTCTTCGCCGCTTTCAATTTTGGGAGGGCGGACTGGCTGCAGGTTCATATTACCGTGTGGCTATTTAGACTGACACATTCCTGCTACATGAATCCTGACCGCGCTACCCTAAATTACCTTAATTCATTCTCTGAACAAATCCGCATTGAGGGGCAACGCCTGCACGATGAGGGGGCTGTCGCGCAAATCTTTGGGAACCATCTCTATATACAGGGGAGGGTGGACGATCATTCGTGGACTTGTAGGACTACTCTGAAACTTCAGGGCAACGATTGGAGTGGCGAAAGCACTTGTCCGCCAAATGAGGGGGGAGATGCAGCGTTGTATGCGACGATGCTTGAGCGAATGGCCCGTGGTGCAGAGTTGCCGGAAGCGCCCAACGAAGTTGGCGAAGAGTCGCTGACGGATTTGATCGAAGGAAGATTGGGACGGAATCTGAATAGCGAGGAAGATGAATATATCAACAAGCTGGAGCGCCGGTATCGTCGCTTCGAGATGGAGCAGGAAATTTTTGATTCAGATTTGGTGCGGTTGAATCCGCGCTGGCCGGTAGAAACTTTCGACGCCTTGGCGCTGTGGCCGACATTGCCAAGAAACATCAAGGAATTCTGGAATTATCTCGCCCATGCGTTTCGCAAAGCCAATCTGGAATACCCGGAGTTCATGGATGAGGTGACGGACTTCGAGTGGACGGAAGGACAGTTGCGGGCTTGGGAGCGTGCGCGTGAAGTGAGTCAGTGGCGTCGCACGATGGGCTTTGCAGACGAGCGACCGGGCAGCGAGCAGGTGATTAACGGGGAGTTCCTCTTGAGAGTGGGTGGCCGCGAAGGGCGCATGTTATGGAAAAAAGAGGGAGCGGACGGTTTTGAGGTGCTGAAAGATATTGTTCAATTTGAAACTTTGAGGGAAGAATACGAAAAAGGCGCTTTGAGGATGGACGCCGCTTCCGAATTGCTCTGGAGCAGTCTGCTCGGATTGGCGTCAGCTAAGGAGGCTAGAGGGGTTGATGATGAGTTTGATGGCGGGGTTCGATTGGATCGTGTTGAAGACTGTCAGTTGTTGAACCGTTTGTTCCATCAGGAAAGCTTGTGTGATAGGATTGTCACTCTGGATGAAAACCCGTTTCGACGGATTGAAGCGCCGTTGGCCTGGGTTTGTCAGGATGATCTGCAAGGCAGCACGGATTTGGAATTACAATTGCAGACTGGTGCCGGAGATGATGTGACGCACTTTTTGTGGCTATTGCCGGGAGAGAAAAATTTGTATTTATCGGATGAAACTTTGTTCAGCGGCCCTGATTGCTGGATTGAGGGCACGGAAGTGCAACCCAGGTATGTGGTTCCCAGGGAAACGGTTGAAAGTGAAACTGGTGTAAAATTTTTGGCACGCGTGGAGGCATCGCTTCCTTCTTCGCTTGAGGGGCGGGTTAAGGATGAGCGTTTGGATGTGACTTTTGAAGTGGGTTTATCTGATCAAGCAACGGGCGCCGCCAGTGAGCACCTTTTGGTAAGGGCTCTCGCTCGAAATGAAGAGGGGACTCGGGAAGAAGTGTTGGGGAAAGATGGCTGGGAGGTAGTGAAGGCTCAGGAGGATGGGGAGACATTGTATCGATATGATAGGGATGTGCTTTTTAGAGCGTTGGATTTCATGGAGCCTATGGCTTTGACTTTTGACCGAACCGCAGGCGCTTTTCGTAGTCGGGTGACCAAAAACTTCCCGGAAAAATACGCCGAATGGTTGGAGGATCTACCTGATGAAATCAAGGTTCAGCCTGACGCCGACCTGGCGACATTGAGCGCGGCCCCGGTTGAGGCCAGTGTTAGCTTTGAGGTGGTGAATCAGGAGATCGATTGGTTCGATTTGAAGGTGGTGGTTAAAGTAGAGGGGCATGATCTGTCAGAGGAGGAGATTAAGGAACTGGTTGCTGCTCGTGGGGGATACGTGCGGATGAAGAGTGGTGGCTGGATGCGTCTGCAGATGCAGATGAGTGATGAGCAACGTGCAGCGGTCAGTAAAATAGGGATAGACCCTTTTGATTTGTCAGGGGAGAGCCATCGAATGCATGTATTGCAGCTGGCGGAGCCAATGGCGCAGGAAGTGTTTGACGCGGCGACCTGGGATAAAATTTCACAGCGTTCGAATCAGTTGAAACTGGATGTCAGGCCAGCCGTGCCAAAAAATCTTTCAGTCGATCTGCGGCCGTATCAGGAAGAGGGTTTCCATTTCCTGGCCTATTTGTCTGCAAATCGCTTCGGAGGAATTTTGGCTGATGACATGGGTTTGGGTAAAACGATTCAAGCTCTCTGTTGGCTGTTGTGGTTGCGCGATAAAAATGATGGTGAGGGCGTGATGCCGTCCTTGGTGGTGTGCCCAAAATCAGTATTGGATGTCTGGGCGGCAGAGGTGAGGAAAGCCTCGCCGGAGATTCGAGTACAGGTGTTAAGGAGTCGTCAGGAACTCGACATGGAAGTGGTGAAGGACCGTATCGATTTGTTGGTGATCAATTACTCACAACTTCGTTCCTGTTCAGAAGAATTGATGGAGGTCGAATGGTTGGCTGCGATTCTTGATGAGGGACAGCAGATCAAAAATCCGGATTCGAAAGCGGCTAAAGCGGCGCGACAGCTACGCGCGTCCAACCGTTTGGTATTGACCGGAACTCCGATAGAAAATCGCCTGCTCGACATCTGGAGCTTGATGTCATTTTCAATGCCTGGTATTCTTGGGAACCGGAAATACTTCAAGGATCGTTTTGATAAAAGTAAAGATCAGGACTCCCAGTCTCGCTTGTCGGCGAGATTGCGTCCATTTTTGTTGCGAAGAACGAAGGGCGAAGTTGCTCTCGATCTGCCGCCGAAAACGGAAGAGGATGTGTTTTGCGATGCCGAATCGATTCAGGATCAAATGTATCGTGATGAGCTGGAGCGGATTCAGAAAATCCTTATGGGTATTGAGAATGACGAGTCGCTGCGCAAGAACAGTTTTGTGATTCTTCAGGGTTTGATGAGGTTGCGTCAGATTTGTTGTCATCCGGGTCTGATCGAGCCGTCTCTGAAGGGGGAATCGAGTGCTAAAATGACGGCGCTTTTTTACCTTTTGGATCAACTGAAGGAAGAAGGGCATAAGGTGTTGGTATTCAGTCAATTTGTGAAAATGTTGGACATCATCAAGGATCGACTAGATGCGGAGAATCGTCCGTATTCCTATCTGACCGGGCAAACCCAGGACCGGGAGCAAGTGATCGAGAAGTTTCAGCAATCGGACGATCCTGAAGTGTTTTTGCTGTCGCTGAAAGCTGGTGGCAGTGGTTTGAATCTGACCGCGGCGTCCTATGTGGTGCTTTACGATCCCTGGTGGAATCCAGCGGTTGAGGCGCAGGCCATTGACCGAACGCATCGTATTGGCCAGGAGAGTAAGGTGATTGCTTACCGTTTGCTGATGAAAGATACGGTGGAGGAGAAAATCCGCATCCTGCAGCAGAAGAAAAGACAAATGATGACGGGGGTATTGGGAGAAGAGGGATTTGCCCGAAATCTGAAAAAAGAAGATCTGGCCTTTCTGTTTGAAGCGGATAGTAAGGAAATATGAACAAATTTCGAGGGAAGTGGTCAGAGATTGGGTTGCTAATGCTACTTGATCTCAGAGAACAGTTCCGTCGCATGCTCGTCCTGATTGCGATGGGCATGACCCTTGTACTGTCAGCGTGTACAGCGGCTCAATACAGGAAATTTGCGGATAAAGAAGCATCCGGAATTTTGTCGGCCAAAGCGGGGCAAGTGCCCAACGTGGATTCGAACTTTTCAATTGAGCCACTGCCTCGAATTGTTTTGGAGAATCTGGTGAAAAGCAACCAACGCTCAGATTTTCTGGGAAAAAGTGGAGAGCGGGCTGAAAAAGGAGCGGATATTTTGGCGCTTGCGGATGCTCTGGAACTGGCAATCAAACACAACCGAACCTATCTGACTAGCAAGGAAACGATTTATCTAGAAGCTTTGGCATTGACGCTCGCCCGATGGGATTTTGCGCCTATTTTTTCGGGAGGGGGTGGCGCAGGTCGCGGCCGGGATTTTAATGGAGCTCCGGGAACGACGGCCCAGGCGGCGGGCAGTGCGCAACGGGGTGTGGATGCGGTGATCGCACGAAACACCTTTACGCGTCAGGGCAACGCCGGGGTGAGCATGCTGCAGCGAACGGGAGCTAGAATCGCGGTTGATTTTACCACCGATTTTTTAAAAATTTTAGGAGGAGATCGCTCGATAAATAATTCCAGGTTAGCCGTGACCCTGACCCAGCCGTTGCTTAAAGGGGGTGGGTATCTGGCGGTGATGGAGAACCTTACCCAGGCTGAGCGTAATTTGCTGTATTCTCTGCGAGACTTCGCTAACTTCCGTCGTGAGTTCATTGTTGGGATTGTTTCCGACTATTACAATATTTTGCGCGCTCGTGACCGGGTGAGGAACAACTGGATCGGGTATCAGGGGTTTGTGAAAAGTGTGGAAAGAGAAACTGCGCTGGCAGAGGAGGATAGACGAACGATGACGCAGTTGGGATTACTGCAACAGGCTTCACTGAGGAATGAGGTTACCTGGGTGAATGCGTTGCAGGCTTACCAGCAGTTGATGGATGAATTTAAAATCACTCTGGGGCTTCCGGTAGAATCGAAAGTGGTGCTTGATATGAACGAATTGGCGAAGCTGGATATTGAATTGCCAAAGTTGACTCGAATGCAAGCTGTCTATGTGGCAATAGCATCCAGGCCGGACTTGATCAATGCAAGTGATCGTCGAGTGGATGCTGCCCGGAAAATTAGAGTTGCAGCTGTAGATCTTCGACCGGGTTTGGATGTTACCGGTGGCTATGACGCCAATAGCCCCTCGGTGGACGGAACTCCAAACCTTGATTTTAAACGTAGCAATTGGAACGCCGCTCTCGAACTGGAGCTGCCATTTGATAGGAAAGAAGAAAGGAACAATTACCGAGCGGCTATCATCGCGTTGGAACAGAGTAAGCGAAATCTGGAGCTGGCTTATGACCAGGTGAAGCTGGAAATTTTTAACGATTGGCGCGCTTTGGATCAAGCCCAACAAAATTTCGAGATCAGTGAGCTTGGGGTAAAATTGGCAGAACGAAGATTGGAAGAACAGGAGCTGTTAGCTGAACTAGGACAGGGCGCGGCACGTGATCAGGTTGAGGCGCAACAGGACCTTACTAATTCGCAAAACCAACGAACATCTGCTATAGTAGATCATACTCTTGCGCGTTTGGGACTGTGGCAGGACATGGGAATCTTATTTATTAATAAAGATGGCTCATGGGTAACTAAATTGGAGGAAGAAGCTAATGAATAACAAATCAATTTATGTTGCGTTAACCGTTTTAGTAACAGGCGTCTTGCTGTGGAAATTGTTGTTAGGAGGTAGTGGTGAGGGGCGGGAAGATCTGCCGGTGTTCGAGACGGTGCGTGGAGACTTGGTGATCCATGTGTTGGAGGGGGGGAACATTCGTGCGATGGAATACCTGGAAATTAAAAACGAAGTTAACAACCGTTCTAATACCAAGGTTCTGAGCATCATTGAAGAAGGCTATGAAGTTACTGAGCAGGATGTAAAAGATGGTAAGATATTGATTCGACTGGATTCATCGGAGATCGAAGAAGAAATCGTGGGTTTTGACGTGGATTTCCAGCAGACAGAGGCGACCTACGCCGAGGCAAAACAGAATCTGGAAATTCAGGAGAGCGAAAGCCAGAGCGCGATCAAACTGGAAAGACAAAACATGCGCTTTGCTTTGCTAGATTTTCAAAAGTTTGTTGGACAAAAAGCTTCGAAAGAAATTTTATCTGAAGTGGGCTTGCCGTATAACAATGACACGGTTGGGGATTACGAAGAGCAGGCGACTTTGAAAATCCTTTCGAGTTTTGACTCTTCAAAACTGACCGACAAGGTGGTGATTAAGAAAGAGGAGGAGGTGCTGAATGAGAAGGGCAGTCAAGCTGCGGGAGTTGATTTTGATGCTTTTCTTGCAAAGGACAAACTAAGCGAAGGGGAAGCCGAGCAGACGATGCGCCGCCTCAAGGATGAGTCCCTGGTGGCTAAAACAGAGATGAGCGTTGTTGCTCAGGCGGTTGAAGGGGCCAGACGGTTAAGGGCGAAAGAATTTATTACCAAAACGACTTTGGAAAATGAGTTGGTGAATCTTGAGAAAGCGAAACTAAAAGTACAGACGACGGCAACGGAATTGGATTTGTTCAGGGACTACGAATACCCCAAGGAAGCTGAAAAAATGCTATCGACTTTTGAAGAAGCTTTACTTGAACTCATTCGTGAAAAACGGGAAGCCATGGCAAAAATGGCGCAGATGGAAGCTCGCTTCAGGACGGCGAAAAGGCGTTATGAATTGCAGCTAAAAAAACGAGCCGATTTGGAAAAACAGCTGGAGAGTTGTGTGATTAAAGCAACAAAGACTGGTTTGGTGGCCTATGGGCCGGCAAAACAAAGCCGCTACTCCCGGGATGAAACGGTGCAGGCGGGTGCGGAGTTGAGAAGGGGGCAAACTATCATCACGATTCCTGATATGTCCAAACTAGCGGTCGATGTGGACATCCATGAGTCTCATATCAAGAAGATAGAATTGGGGCAGATGGCTCGTATCACGGTTGATGCTGTTGCTGATCGAACCCTAGTGGGCAAGGTGACAAAGGTGGCGGTATTGCCTGATTCGAATGCCTCGCGATACAACCCCTCGCTGAAAGTTTACCCGACACGAATCGAAATTGAGGGAGCTCATGACTGGTTGATGCCGGGCATGACAGCCAAGGTGGAGATTGTGGTAAGTGAGTTGAAAAGCGTTGTGTATGTGCCTGTGCAATCGATCTTTTTCGAAGAAGATGAGCACTACGCCTTTGTGGTTGATGGTGATAAATATGAACGTCGGCAAGTTGATATCGGGGCACACAATGATGAGTTCATCGAGGTGAAGAAGGGATTGGATGAAGGAGATGCGGTGTTGCTGAAAAAACCTGATGGTTATGATGAACCCGGAGGGCATAAGGGGAAAGAGAAGGTGTCGAGAACGGCAGGGATGGATAAACGCAAGGACGCGAAAAAGAAGGCCTGAGCGACTTTAGTAAGCCTTGAAGAGTGCCGCCAATGAGTGACGCAGTAGATCCCATTATCGAGCTTAAGGGTGTTGAGAAACATTACCAGATGGGTTCTTTTATCGTGAAGGCGCTTCGAGCCGTGTCATTGAAAATTTTTCCAGGGAATTACATTAGTATTCTGGGGCCGTCGGGGGGAGGGAAGTCAACGATGCTTAATATTCTGGGATGCCTCGATCAACCCACGCTCGGAGAGTATCTATTGGAGGGTAAGGATGTCTCCCGTTTGGATGACGATGATTTGTCTCAAGTTCGCGGCAAACGGCTCGGATTTATATTTCAGAGTTATAATCTCATTCAGCAATTGTCTGTGGTCGAAAACATTGAAGTGCCGTTGTATTATCAGGGGGTTTCAGCGGACGAAAGTCGGGAACGAGCGGTTAAGCTGGCAGAGCAGGTCGGATTGGGTGGTCGATTGGACCATCGTCCGACAGAGTTGTCCGGCGGACAACAACAGCGTGTGGCGATTGCCCGTGCCCTGGCAAACGATCCGGCGGTGATCCTGGCCGATGAAGCGACGGGAAATTTGGATTCGAAATCGGGAGGAGACATCCTGAGAATATTTGACGAGTTGAATGATGAGGGGAAAACCCTGATTTTGATCACTCATGATGAAGCAATGGCGGATCGAACTTCAAGGACGATTCGCTTACGGGACGGGCAAGTGGAATTTGATTCCATGTTTGGCGGTAAACAGGAAACCCAAGCTCTTGAAGACGAATGAAATGGGAATCGCTCATAGGTGGAATGTCACCAGCCCGATTAAAACGAACGGTGCTTCTCGGAATGAAAAGCCTGTGGATGCACAAGTTGCGCTCCCTGCTGACAGCTATGGGGATCGTATTTGGCGTGGCGTCGGTGATTGCTATGTTGGCTATCGGCGAAGGGGCCAGCCATGAGGCGCAGGAGCAGATCAAAAGCCTGGGCAGTCAGAATATTATCCTACAGAGTATCAAGCCCACGGATAATGCGAATGCGGGCAAGCAAGAACGCAGTTTTGTCCTTGAGTATGGATTGACCTTCCGCGACATCGATCAGATTCGGGCAACTGTTCCCGGAGTGAGCGTGGTGGTGCCTGGCAGGAAGTTGCAAGATTTTGTCTGGCGGATTTCGCGTAACGTGGATTCGATCGTCATGGGAACAGTTCCATGGTATCCTGAAATGCGGAATCGTAGGCTGTTGAAAGGACGTTTTTTTACAGACGTTGAGATGAGATCTCGATCAAATGTGTGTGTGTTGAATACGGATTTAGCCGCCAAGCTTTTCCCGTTGAGTGAATCACTTGGAGAAGAGGTTCGATTGCAGTCGGGCTACTATACAGTGGTGGGGGTTATTGAAAGTCGACAGTCGGATGCAGGCTCGGGTGGAAGCTCGGGTGGGAAAGCGGATGAAGGGGGTGCTACGATGGAGATGTTGTTACCACTCACCACTTTGCTGGAGCGTTTCGGTGAAGTCCTGGTCAAATTTCGATCGGGGAGTTTTGAAGCGGAAAAAGTGGAATTGCACGAAGTGACGGTAAAAATTGATGACCCGAATAAAGTGGTGGCAGCCTCAGAGGCGATCAAACACTTGTTGAGTCGTAATCATCAGAATGTGGACTACCGGATGGTGGTTCCTCTGGAATTGCTGCGGCAGGCGGCGCGGACTAAGCAAATTTTCAATATCGTGCTGGGATCAATTGCGGCGATTTCACTTCTTGTGGGAGGCATCGGCATCATGAATATCATGTTGGCCACCGTCACGGAAAGAACCCGGGAGATTGGGATACGACGTGCTCTGGGGGCGAAGCAGAGAGATATTGTTTTGCAGTTTCTGATCGAAACTGTGTTGTTGTCTGGGGCGGGCGGAGTGCTTGGTGTGGCCTTGGGCTTGCTGGTTCCATTGGTGATTACCCATTTTGCGGACATGTTGACCATTGTGCGTTTATGGTCGCCGGCTCTGGCGTTTACGATATCAGTTCTGACCGGGGTGGTGTTTGGGATTTATCCGGCCATGCGAGCGGCTAGTATGAGTCCGGTCGATGCTTTGCGGCACGAGTAGTTTGACGGTCTGCAGGGTCGACAGATCGAGCGGATTTGTTATAATAGTCAAGTTGATGTTAAAACTTATCTGTTTATTTGTTTGAATTATTATGAGCCGCCAATTGAAACTCGGAGTGAATATTGATCATGTGGCGACGCTTCGTCAGGCGCGTTATTCGACGATGTTGGATTCGCCGAATGCCGAGCCATCTTTGGTGGCGGCCGTGGAGGCTTGCGAAAATGCAGGGGCAGATTCGATTACTGTGCACTTGCGGGCGGATCGTCGCCATTTGCAGGACAGGGATGTGTTTGAGCTTCGTGATGTGATACGGACTAAAATGAATCTGGAGCTCGGGGACACACCCGAAATCATCGAAATTGCATTGAATGCGAAGCCGGACTTTGTGTGTCTGGTTCCGGAAAATCGTGAAGAGGTCACTACCGAAGGAGGATTAGATGTGAACGGCTGTGGTGAAGCTTTGAAGAAAACCGTTGCTCGCTTTAAAGACGCGGGAATTCTTGTGAGCTTGTTTGTTGATCCTGACGAAAAGCAAATAACAGCCTCAGCGGAGACGGGAGCGGATATGGTAGAGTTGCACACAGGAGCTTTTGCCAATGTGAATATCAAAGGGGGGGACGCTGAATTGCAGTCCTTGATTGAGGCGTCCTCTCAGGCTAGGGCTTTGGGTCTTCAAGTTAATGCAGGACATGGTATTACTATGAGCAATATCGAAAAAATTCTAAAAGTCCCTCATTTAACTGAATTGAATGTAGGGCATCACCTTGTTTCGCAGAGTGTTTTCCTTGGTTTAAAACAAGTAGTTAGTGAGATGTTGTCTGCGATGGAAAATTATTCACCATGATTTTCAAGTTTGCCCCCAATAAATGAAAAAGCAATTTGGTGAATATCAACGATTGGCGCGTGGGGTGTTCGGCTGTTCCAGTTTGTGGCGGGGCGGGGATCATTTGTTATATGTAAGAGGTAAGGGTTTTTTGATTCCGTTCAGCGAGGAATATCTGAGATTTCGTTACTCGGATATTCAGGCCCTGGTGATT
>JAADHD010000163.1:0-1081 GCA_013152075.1 Verrucomicrobiota bacterium
AGGCCAGACGGCACTCCACTTGTTGGGCTTGCCACGGAAAGGCTCAACAAAGGTGCAATACAAAGTGGCCTGGGTCAGGTAAAAGAGCCCGCTGATTTCCTTGAAAAAATCGATCGCGGAATCTCTGGACTGATAACTCTTTCGCCCGATATAACCGAAAAAACTTCTCATTTGTTTAACGCCGCAGTTTTCTTTAAATTCCTTCCAGGGCTTCTTCCTGAGAGTCGTAAACCTCAAACACCGTCAGAAGACGGGCGATCTCAAAAACGTCCTTGACCATGGGGGTCAAATTTGTGAGCCGGAATTTGGTGTTGTTGTTGTGGCTCCATTGCAATCCTTCCACCAGAGTGGCTATGCCCGAGCTGTCGATATAGGACACTTTGGCAAGGTCGACGACAATCGCCTTTTGTTTTTTTTTGAATAAATCCGTCAAATGCGTTCGCACCAGGGTCGACGTGCTCATGTCGATATCCCCCGTGATCACGAGGGTTGCTGTGCCATTGCCAGACTCATTGGATTGAAATTCGATAGACATAGGTTCACCCGTTCGTTTTCAAGAAGAGGTCAGTTCGTTTTTCAGGTGTTTGCACATCGTGAGCAGGGTTCCGGTTTCACGATCGGTGCAATAGCTGACCTCGTCCATGATTTCGTTCATAAAATAAGTTCCAAGCCCCCCCGGTTCTATTTTGTCGAGAGGCCGTGGTTTGATTTTTCGGGAATCGCATTGTTTGCCGTAGTCGCGGATCTTGGCTTGAAATGAATCGTCGGCCAGGGAGAAGGAGATTTCTATCGGTAGATCGGGGCAACCCGCGTAACTGTATTTGATGATGTTGGAGCAGGCCTCATCGACACAGAGAATCAACCGCTGTGCGGCTTCCTCGCTCAACTGGCGCTCCAGCAACAGATGGTGCAGAACCTTGCGGACGAGACAAAGATATTTGGAATCGCTGGGAATGGTGAGTTTGACAGATTCTGCCATAAGGCGCTATTTTTCAAATAGTCATCAAGACTACTATTATAAAGCATTTTTCCCTGCAAGCCTATGGGTTAAATTGAAAAACTGCCCGATGGAAGCAAACTG
>JAADHD010000163.1:1194-3065 GCA_013152075.1 Verrucomicrobiota bacterium
TTTGCTCCCTTACTTGTTACGGCGTTTAGAAGAAGATCCCTGTCGGATACCCCGTCCGCTTGGCGGCTCGGGGTCGTTCATTGAAATTACCGTGGATAACTGGCGGTTTTTAAGGACAGGCTCTGAGGGATTGAAAAGTTTTAGGTGGCGGGATGAAGTTTTTTCCGGGGGGGTTGCCATTTTACTTTTGATCCACCCCACCCCCTCGGAAATAAATGAATAGAGGAATGTGGCGATGAAGCTAAATGTGATTACGGGTGCGGTGACGGGAAACATCCAGGCAACTATCAACAAGATGTTGATACACCCGATCGCCAGGGCGGACTTTGTCAAACTCCTTATCAGGTAGTGCATGGGGTAGGGTAAATGCATGGAGATTGAATTGAGAAGCAACACCGCGATCAAGAACGGCGCTGGATTGAAATTAAAATAGGTTGTTGTCAGGAGTACCAGGAGGATGTGGCGCATCAGTTCGTTGGTGGGTGAGCCGGTGCTGGTTTCAGTCGAAAAGGTTATTCGGGAAGTCACGCGGATCAAGATCGCGGCACTCGCCACCATGCCTGCAACGGTACAAGCCAGACCAAAGTGAATGCTGATGGTCATGACAAAAATAATATGCGCGACGGCGTCACAGACATTGTCGAGCATGGCTCCGAACTCACTTCTGAGGTCGAGTTTTTTAGCGAGGATGCCATCGAGATCATCCATGATGTTGTTGAAGATAATCAGGGGAAGCAAATACTGAAAGCCGTTATCGAGGAAGAGAATTACCAGCGGAAGGACTCCAAGAACAGAGACAATATTTGGCAAATTCCTGTAAATGAATGCTTGCTTGTTCGAGTTCTTCATCAGCTCTTGGGATGCCCATCGCGGCGAGAGGCGTTACTGCCGCTGGGTCGGACAAGAAAAAAATGATTTGTCAGTTCCGGAAAGCGTATGCCGCACGCCGAAGGAATATGGGTTATCCACGGATCGGTCAGGCGCAGTCCCCAGTAGGCTATTTTTCCTAAAAAAGGAATGTTTTTCAGTTTTTCAGGCGCAACGGTTTTCCATTTTCGGATGGATTCACACCCCATCTGCATGAGTACATAGGGCTTGTTCAAGCATGTTTCGGTTGCTGAAAGGCCGCATTTGCTGAAGAGGCTGTGGTAAGTAGGGACGGAGCGGTAGATGGCCTGATAATCTCCTTCTCGTGTGACCGTCCCATTTTGCACAGTGGTTTCCC
Source organism: Verrucomicrobiota bacterium (assembly GCA_013152075.1). Taxonomy (GTDB): domain Bacteria; phylum Verrucomicrobiota; class Verrucomicrobiia; order Verrucomicrobiales; family DEV007; genus JAADHD01. The sequence continues at coordinate 2,420 of JAADHD010000163.1, forward strand.
GGCACAGAATGATTCCTCCTGGGTTGAGATAGGATTTCATTTTTCGCAACAGGGCGATGAGATCGGATTCGTTGAGATACATCAACAGACCGCCAATAAAGATTATAGAAAAACGATCTTTCGGTTCAAAGGACAACACGTTTTCGTGAATGGGGGTGATCCCTGGATAGGGGGAGCAACGCCGGGCCATTGCCTCATACAAATTTGCGCTTGCTTCTACGGCCACGACTTTTTTGAAATTCTGGCCAAAGTATTCGGCCCAATATCCGACACCGCTTCCAAGGTCCAGCACGTTGCCCGTGCGATGAGCACTGGATCGGCGAATGAGCCGTTTTACGATTTTAGACTCGCTATGAAAGCGAAAGCGGCCTGCACTGGCGGGAAAACCAAATCCATCCATCATGTAGGGTCCAAGGATGGACGTTTCAGCCTCCCCCCAATAACGGTTCACGACGGCGTAATCCAGTGGTTTCAACATGCCGTTATTTTATTGTGTTTTGGTATTATGATAGTGGGTCCAAACTGGGGTCTCCCTTGAGAATGGGGATGCCGGAAACAATTGCTGGCGTCAATGCATCCCGACCGAAGCTTTCAGCGCAGGCTTCGATTCGATCTAACATGCTTTCGGCGTTTTTATGATCCTCGA
>JAADHD010000198.1 GCA_013152075.1 Verrucomicrobiota bacterium
ATTGACATCATGCAGCAACTTGGAGAAATCCAGCATGTTTGCCTTGGGATGTCCGGGCACTTCCACCTGTTCAAGAAACTCCGGACGACCGATCACTTCATCCAGGCTTCGGGCTCCAATCGATGCCAAATGCTCCCGGACTTCCTGGGAAACCGCGTTGAAGAAGTTGATCACATTTTCAACCGTGCCTTTGAACTTGCCACGCAACTTCGAGTCCTGGGTCGCAATGCCCACCGGACAAGTATTGAGATGGCAGCGACGCACATACACACAACCCATAGCCATCAGAGCAATCGTGCCGAAATTGAACTCTTCCGCTCCGAGAATCGCGGCGTGCATGATGTCCATCCCATTGCGTAAACCGCCATCGGTTCGCAAAGTCACCCGATCACGCAATCCATTCAGCATGAGAACCTGTTGGGTTTCGGCCAAGCCGATTTCCCAGGGCATTCCCGCATACTTGATTGAACTCAATGGCGAGGCTCCAGTGCCTCCGTCATAACCACTGATGAGAATGATGTCCGCTTTCGCCTTGGCGACACCAGCGGCGATCGTGCCCACACCGGTCACCGAGACCAATTTGACGGTTACTCGTGCGCGGGGATTCACTTCTTTCAAATCGTGTATCAGCTGGGCCAAATCTTCGATGGAATAAATATCGTGATGCGGTGGCGGACTGATCAAGGTCACACCAGGCTGAGTGTGACGCAATCTGGCAATCAGGCCATTCACCTTGAAACCCGGCAACTGCCCTCCCTCACCCGGCTTGGCTCCCTGCGCCATCTTGATTTCCAACTCCTCCGCACTGGCCAGATATTCCGCCGACACGCCAAAACGCCCTGACGCAATCTGCTTGATCTTGCTGTTTTTATTGGTATCAAAACGCTCGAAATCTTCACCGCCCTCACCAGAATCAGACTTGCCTCCAATAGCATTCATCGCCATCGCCAGCACTTCATGCGCTTCGGGGCTGATCGCTCCAAGCGACATCGCAGCTGTCGTGAAGCGGCGGCGAATGTCTTCGATCGACTCCACTTCGTCGATGGGAATCGGCCCGGATTTTTTTACCACCAGGCCAAACATATCATGCAGAGCCAGAGGTTTGTTCTCCTTGAGATCTGCCAGGTAGGTTTTGTAATCCTCGTCTTCACCAGATTTGACAAATTGATGAAAGCTCTTGATCACCGGACCGTTGACCGCATGAACTTCTCCATTCCGACGGTAACGATAATTGCCGGGATCACCCAGCTTCAAAGGCAACTCACTCTCTTCGCCCGGCACCGCCTGGCCAAACGCATCGTGATGACGCTGCAAACTTTCCGTAGCGATTTCTTCAAAGCCGATTCCGGCCACCTGTGACGGTGTGCCGGAAAAGCAGCGCTCCATCACTTCGTCTCCCAAACCAATCGCTTCAAAAATTTGCGCGCCCTGATAACTATTGAGAACCGAAATCCCCATCTTCGACATGATTTTCAGCACGCCTTTTTCAAGGCCGGTACGGTAATCCACCAGCGCATCGACCAGCGACTTCCCTTCGAACACATTTTTGCGATCATTTTCGATCAGCTCTCTCACCGTTTCATGGGCAAGCCAGGGACAAATCGCCGTGGCGCCAAAACCTAGCAAACAAGCCATTTGATGCGTGTCTCGAGCCTCTCCTGTTTCGACCACCAAACTGGCCAGCATGCGTTTGTGCTGGCGGTTCAGATAGTGATGCACCCCCCCGATCATCAGCAAGGTTGGCAGCGCCACGCGTTCGTGACTTATCGCGCGATCTGATAAGATCAAAATCTTCGCGCCAGCATCAATGGCGGCCTCGGCCGCCACACACACACGCTCCAGCGCTTCTTTCATGCCGGCAGTTCCCTCAGATGCCGACCAGGTTGTATCGATCGTGCTCGCCGGAAAATCCACGTGCAGGGTTTTCAACTGCTCCACTTGTTCGGTATAGAGAAAGGGCGTTTCCAGATGAATCACCTGGGCATGCTCCGGAGTTTCGGTGAGCAAATTATGTTCCGGCCCCAAATCCATCGCCAGTGACATCACTAATCGTTCGCGAATGGGATCAATCGGCGGGTTGGTCACCTGGGCAAAAAGCTGCTTGAAATAGGTATACAACATCTTCGGCCGCAGCGACAACACGGACAGCGACGCGTCGTCTCCCATCGAATAAGTCCCTTCCATTCCGGTTTTTGCCAAGGGCGTAACGACCATGTCAAGCTCTTCTTTATTATAAGCAAAAGCCACCTGGTTCTGTGACAGAGTCAGTAAGTCGAGATCGGCATTTGGGATTGATGGCTGAGTGTCGACCAATTCCTCAAACTCAATGCGGTTGTCCTGCAGCCATTTTCCGTATGGTTGCTTGGCCGCAAGTTGTTCTTTCAGTTCCTTGTCACGGACCACCACACCTTTTTCAAGGTCGACATATATCATCTGACCAGGCCCCAGTCGTCCTTTTTCGATCACTCGTGAATCCTCCAAACGTTCAGAGCCCACTTCCGAACCCAGGCAAAAAATGCCATCTTCGGTGATCTTGTAACGCGCAGGCCGAAGCCCGTTGCGATCCAGGCTGGCGGCAATATTTTTCCCGTCAGTGTAGGCAAGCGCCGCAGGGCCATCCCAGGGCTCACAGAAACAGCGATGATATTTGTAAAAACTGGATACCTCTTCACTCGCCGAGTGGTCAATTCCCCATGCCGCCGGAACCAGCATCGCCATGGCGTGCGGGATTGAACGACCGGACAATACCAGTGCTTCAAAGGCATTGTCGAGTGAGGACGAATCCGATCCATCGGGATCAATCAGGCCCTTGAGCAATTTGATGTCATCACCCCAGACTTCGCTGTCGAAGTCGGCCACACGCGAACCGAACCAGTTACGATTGCCTTTGAGCGTATTGATCTCGCCATTGTGTGCGAGCATTCGAAACGGCTGGGCCAGTGCCCAGGTGGGAAAAGTGTTGGTGCTGAACCTCTGATGATACAAACAAATCGCGGTTTCAAATTCCGGGTTTTGCAGATCCAGAAAAAAGGCAGGCAAGGCATTGGCTGCCATGAAACCCTTGTAGGAAATCAAGCGGCTGGACAAAGACGCAATGTAAATATTCTCAATGGCCTCACTGGCTGCCTTGATTTCGATTTCTCGACGCGCTAGAAACAAAACCCGTTCAAAATCATCGCCGTCCATTCCTTGCGGCCGCTTGAGCAAAATGTGGTGAATGTCCGGCAAAGTGCTAAGCGCTTTATCGCCCAGAGCACCCGGATTCAATGGAACTTCCCGCCAGCCGATGACACCAATGCCACGCTTGCGTAAAACTCCCTCGACAAGAATTTTCCCCTTGATGCCATCTCCCGTTTCACCGGAATGCAGAAAAATCACTCCCACTCCCAGATCTGAAATATCACTGAGACTGGCTCCCAGTTTTTCTGCTTCAGCCAGAAAGATAGCGGCCGGAATCTGGGTGGTCACGCCAGCTCCGTCACCAGTCTTGTTGTCCGCGTCGAGCGCACCGCGATGGGTCACATTACTGACTGCCGTCACACCCAATTGCAAAATTTCATTGCTGGGATGGCCCTGAATCTGAGCCACGATTCCCACTCCACAAGAGTCCCGTTCCAATTCGGGCCGATGCAAGCTCCCCTGAGAATTCACTTTCGTCTGATAATATTTGTTCATCATATTAAAATCTCCATTGTCGCGATTGATAGCGCCCAAATTTTTCTCTATCCAAAGTCCGCCGAAAAACCATTCGTCTGACGGATCAACGTGTTGGAATACCTCTTTCCCGTGCGGGAATCCCAAAGTCCTTCCAAATTCGCGTCTCATTCTCTCAAAGCCGGCAGGAAATCCGGTCGGGAAGGAGTGCAAGTCTGGGTTCAGACCTTAGCGAATCGTGAACAAAGGTCAAGGCTCGGGCACTACGGGCGTAATTGATATTGAAGCACGATTAGGAGAAAAGCCTTTCAGAACGCCTGTTGCCACGAAGTCGGCGGCGGGGAAACCGCCGCTCCTTGTTTTGAACAAACGGCTAGCCCGGCAAATTCGTTGATCCCATCAGAAAAACATCCAGCTCGCGGGCGCAGCCGCGGCCTTCATTGATCGCCCAAACTACCAGACTCTGACCGCGACGCATGTCGCCAGCGGCAAAGACACCTTCCAGACTGGTCGCAAATTTGCCGTATTCTGCTTTCACATTGGAACGTGCGTCGGTTTCAAGCTTCAGTTTTTCAACAATCGCTTGATCCGGTCCAAGAAATCCCATCGCCAGGAATGACAACTGACAGGGAATCGTGCGCAAGCTGCCTTCCACATCTTTCGGAAACATGCGACCCTGCTCATCCTTTGCCCATTCGATATCGACGATCTCGAGACCGGTCAAATTCCCCTCACCATCATCGATGAAACGCTTGGTCATCACCAGATATTCGCGCGGATCTTTTCCGTTCAGGGCAATATTTTCTTCCTGACCATAATCGAGGCGATAAACCTTAGGCCACTCCGGCCATGGATTATCCGGTGTGCGCTCATCCGCAGGACGCGGCATGATTTCCAATTGAGTCAGAGACTTGCAGCCCTGACGTAACGAAGATCCCACACAATCAGTTCCTGTATCCCCTCCGCCGATCACGACAACGTCTTTGTCTTTTGCGTTGATCGGAAAATCTCCGGGATTATCCGAGAGCAAGGTCTGGGTGTTTTTTGCGAGGTAATCCATCGCAAAATGAACTCCTTCGAAATCACGCCCATCGATCGGCAAATCCCGCGGCTTGGTGGCACCACAGCATAGAGCAATGGCATCAAAGTCCTCGCGCAATTTTTCAACCGGCTGATCAACGCCGATGTTTGCATTGGTAATAAACTCCACCCCCTCGTCGCGCATCAATTGCACACGACGATTCACGGTTTCTTTTTCCAGTTTCATGTTGGGAATGCCATACATCAGCAATCCACCAATCCGATCCGCACGCTCAAAAACCGTCACGGTATGCCCCGCCTGATTCAGTTCGTCAGCACAGGCAAGTCCGGCCGGACCTGACCCAATAACGGCCACCTTTTTCCCAGTGCGCACTGCAGGAATTTGTGGCTCTAGCCAGCCCTCGTCCCATCCTTTATCGATGATCGAACATTCGATATTTTTAATCGTAACCGGTGGATCAATAATGCCAAGCACACAAGCTCCTTCACAAGGCGCAGGGCAGACCCGTCCAGTGAACTCGGGAAAGTTATTGGTCTTTCTCAAACGATCAAGCGCCTCTCTCCACCGCCCGCGATAAACAAGATCGTTGAACTCGGGAATCAAATTGTTGACCGGACAGCCGCTGGCCATCCCGCTCAATTCCATGCCCGTGTGGCAATAAGGGATACCGCAATCCATGCAGCGTGCGCCCTGCTCTTGCAAGGCCCCGTCGTCATGCCCGCAATGCACCTCCTTCCAATCCTTAACGCGTTCCTTCGGATCGCGGTAGGGAATGGTCTTGCGTTCGTAGTCTAAAAATCCAGTTGGTTTACCCATAATATTTAAGAAGTAGTCGGAATTTAAAGATCAATTTCCCGCTTTTACGTTTTCTTCAAAAGCCGCCTGAATGGCTTCGTCACCCTCAAGGCCACTTTCCTCGGCACGCTTCACGGCATTGAGCACCCGCTCATAATCGCTCGGCAAGACCTTGATAAATTTCGGGAGAATGTCTTCCCAATTGTCGAGAATGTGTTGGCCGCGAACGCTGCCTGTCAGCTCTACATGTTTTTCGAGCCTTGCGCGAATCGCAGCGATTTCCGGATCATCACATTCAATCAGCTGATACACCTTCACCATGGCCGCGTTCAGTCGCTTGGTAACAAAGTCGCCTTCTTCATCCAGAATATAAGCAATGCCGCCAGACATACCGGCGCCAAAGTTACGCCCGGTGCCGCCGATGCAAATGACTTCGCCACCAGTCATGTATTCACAACCATGATCGCCCAAGCCTTCGACCACCGCTTTAACACCACTGTTACGCACACAGAAACGTTCGCCTGCAACACCGGCAATAAAGGCTTCACCTGCAGTCGCTCCGTAAAAAGCCACATTGCCGGTGATAATGTTCTCACAGGAAGTGAAAGTCGAATCTTTAGGCGGATAGACAATGATACGACCACCGGACAATCCCTTGCCGCAATAGTCATTGGTATCACCCTCGACTTTGATCGTGATCCCTTTTGGAACGTAAGCTCCGAGGCTTTGTCCGACAAAGTTCAGCTTGATGGTATCTTCAGGCAGCGCTTCCGCTCCATAACGACGTGAAACTTCGGCTCCCAGAATCGTGCCAACCACACGATTGGTATTGATGATGGGCAAGTCCAGCTCAACCGGCTTCGCATTATCCAGCGCATCCTTACAGGCTTCCAGCAAATGGGTATTATCAAGAGCGCGATCCAGTAAATGATCCTGTTTCATCTGGCGATAAGTGCCCACTTCAGGCCCCACTTTGGGACGATAAAGGATCTTGGAGTAATCAAGCCCGCGGGCTTTCCAATGATCAATCGCATGTTTCATTTCCAGACGATCCGAGTGCCCGATCATTTCATTAATCGTGCGGTAACCGAGCTTGGCCATAAATTCACGCATCTCTTCCGCAATGAACATCATGAAGTTCACCACCGAATCAGCTCCTCCTCGGAATTTTTCCCGCAAACGCGGATCCTGTGTCGCAATGCCAACCGGGCAAGTGTTTTTGTGACACACTCGCATCATCAGACATCCCAGAGAGATCAAGGGTGCGCTGGCAAAACCAAATTCTTCCGCGCCCAGCAAACAGGCGATCACGACATCACGCCCTGTTCGCAGACCCCCATCACTTTCGACAATCACACGACTGCGCAAATCATTGAGTAACAAAGTCTGATTGGTTTCCGCAAGCCCCAGCTCCCACGGCATTCCAGCATGTTGAATACTAGATCGCGGCGAAGCCCCTGTGCCTCCATCATAACCTGATACAAGAATCTTGTCCGCTTTGCCCTTCGCCACACCTGAAGCAATGGTTCCCACACCAATTTCCGAAACCAACTTCACATTAATGTCAGCATTAACGTTAGCGTTTTTTAGATCATGGATCAGCTCCGCCAGGTCTTCAATCGAATAAATGTCGTGATGTGGCGGCGGCGAAATAAGCCCCACTCCCGGTGTGGTTCCTCTCGTTTTTGCAATCTTCGGCAGGACTTTAAATCCTGGCAGCTCCCCCCCTTCACCGGGCTTGGCGCCCTGCACAATTTTGATTTGAATCTCATCCGCGTTGACCAGGTAATGGCTGGTCACACCAAAACGACCGGAGGCAACCTGCTTGATCGCACTGCGGCGCAGGTCGCCGTTTTCATCGCGGGTAAAACGATCAACATCTTCTCCGCCTTCTCCCGTATTGGATCTTCCTCCAAGCCGGTTCATAGCAATCGCAATCGCTTCATGCGCCTCCTTGCTGATCGATCCATAGGACATCGCGCCGGTTTTGAAACGTTTCACGATTTCGCTAGCAGGCTCGACTTCATCAAGCGGCACCGCTTTTGATTCATCAAATTTGAAGTCCATCATGCCGCGCAAAGTGTCCGCAATACGGGTCTGCGCGTTGACCAACTCGGAATACTTTTGAAAAACTTCGAAATCACCGAGACGAGTCGCCTGCTGCAGCAGATGAACCGTAGCCGGATTATAAATATGCCTTTCACCGTCCTTACGCCATTGGTAAATTCCACCTGGATCCAATGGGTCATCCGGATCGGTACGCTCATCGAAGCCTGCGCGATGACGCATACGGGCTTCTAACGCGATGACATCCATACCAATGCCCTCAATACGTGACGCCGTTTTGGTAAAATATTTCTCGATAACACTATGATCAACGCCAAGTGCTTCGAAAATCTGTGCACCGCGATAACTGGCCACCGTTGAGATGCCCATTTTTGACATCGTCTTAATCACTCCCTTGATATTGGCCTTGAGAAAATTCTTCTTCGCCTGCTCAACATTCACCTCGATCTCGCCTTCACGAACCATGTCTTCGACTGTTTCAAGGGCAAGATAGGGATTAATAGCATCGCAACCAAAACCGAGCAGTAGCGCATAGTGATGCACCTCGCGTGGCTCACCAGATTCTAAAATGAGTGATACCTTGGTGCGGGTGCCCTGACGGATCAGGTGATGATGCAGCCCGGACACTGCTAGTAAAGCAGGAATGGGAACATATTTTTCGTCCATCGAACGGTCAGAAAGAATGATGAGATTCACACCATCGTTGATCGCCACATCGGCACTTTCAAAAAAGTGCTCCATGGCCGCTTCCAGCCCACGGCCGGTCGTGCCGGGTTCGGCAATGCCGCCGTGCCCAGGGTCGAGATACTCAGCAGCCCGCTCAAAAACGATAGGTAAAGCCGCTGCTTTAAAACCCTTCTCCTTCATTTCACTCAACTGCTGCAAGCGATAATTATCGATCAGGGGACTCTCCATTCTGATCATCCTGCAACTGTTCGGACCGGGATTTACGATGTCTCCTTCCGATCCAAGAAAGGTGGTCGACGCCGTCACCAACTCTTCACGAATGGGATCGATAGGTGGGTTGGTGACCTGGGCAAAAAGTTGCTTGAAGTAGTTGTAGAGCAATTGCGGTTTGTCCGACAGCACCGCAAGCGGCGCATCGTTACCCATCGAACCAATCGGCTGCACTCCGGTCTGACAACTCGGCCCGATCACAAAACGCTTGTCTTCAAATGTATAACCAAAAGCCTGTTGCCGTTTGAGCAAAGTGTCGACATCCAAACCTGGAACCTCTTTTTCAGGGGCTTTTAAATCGTCTTCGGAAATTAGCTTGCTGCCAAGCCATTCTCCGTAGGGCTGCTTGGACATTATTTTTTCCTTAAGCTCGGTATCTTCGATGATCCGGCCTTCATCCGTATCCACCAAAAACATCCGACCGGGCTCGAGTCGACCTTTCTTAACAATATCGGCAGACTTCAGCCACGGCAACACCCCCACTTCTGACGCCATAATGACCAGGTCATCTTTCGTGACATAATAACGGGACGGACGCAGACCGTTCCGATCAAGCACCGCACCAATCACCTTGCCATCCGAAAATGCGATCGATGCCGGGCCATCCCATGGCTCCATCAGGCAAGCATGGAATTCGTAAAAGTCGCGGCGCAACTGGGTCATGTTTTCATGTTTTTCCCACGGCTCGGGAATCATCATCATCATGGCGTGCGGAAGAGAGCGCCCGGACAAGGTCAGGAATTCCAAACAGTTGTCGAAATTTTGCGAGTCACTGCCGTCTTCACGAATAATCGGCAGAAGTTTTTTCAAATCGTCTCCAAAAACTTCGCTGGCGATAACCATCTGGCGAGCATGCATCCAGTTCTCGTTGCCGCGCATGGTATTAATTTCGCCATTGTGAGCTACATAACGAAAAGGCTGGGCACGTGGCCAGCTGGGAAAAGTATTGGTGCTGAAGCGGGAATGCACCAGCGCCATTGACGTTTCCATATCCGGGTCGGAGAAGTCTTTAAAATAAGGTCCGAGTTGCCCCGTCGTGAGCATGCCTTTGTAAATAATGGTTCGAGCCGACAGGCTGCTAAAATAATAGTCCGATCCCTGCACCCCCTGATAACTGGTTCTGTGGGCGGCCACTCGGCGAATCAAGTAGAGCTTGCGCTCAAAATCGAGAACGGTAGCACAATCCGAATTGCGCTTGATAAATACCTGACGAATCACCGGCTCGCATGCGGCCGAGGCTTTACCCAGGCTGGAATTATCCACCGGAACATCACGCCAACCGAGCAGCTCCTGCCCTTCCTCCTCGATGACCTCATTTACAATCGCAATTTCGTTTGCTTGCTCTTTTTCACCACGGGAAAGATAAACGAGACCCACTGCGTAGTGCTCTTTCTCGGGCAAGGTAAAACCCAAGACCTTGGCTTCCTTTCTGAAAAATTTGTCGGGGATTTGTAGAAACATACCCGCTCCGTCCCCGGTATTAGCGTCACAGCCACAACCACCGCGGTGATCCAGGTTCACGCAAATCTCCAAAGCCATCTCAATCAACTTGTGCGAAGGCCGGTTTTTCATGTCCACTACAAAACCGACGCCGCAAGCATCGTGTTCCTGAGCAGGATCGTATAAACCCTGGGCCTTGGGATTGGAATTAGCTGGTGTCATAGGTGAATTATTGGGCATGGAATGTTTCAACGAACGAGTCGCTTAGCCGATTCATAGCAGGCTGGCGATTCTACTTGGCGGGCAAACTTTTCCCTGGTGGAAGATTTTGCCTTTATTAAATTTTGCCAAATTCGGGCCCCGTTCTCTCGAAACCGGCTTGAAATCCGGACGGGAAGGAAGCTAGACTGGGGCGGAAGTTTAGCGAATCGCGACTAAAGGTCAAGCCTAGCGGACAGGCCGACTACTGGCAGGCCTATTAAATCAAGGAAAACCCACCCAAAAAGGTACTCAAGACTGGTAACGACTGACGGCTGGATACGAACCGACGCTGCGAATACTGATCGAGCTTGCCTGCGCGGCATCAAGGGCTCCGATGACGGCTGCATCCCCTTCAGACCCCTCGATTTCGATGAAAAAGCGGTAGGTATTGGGTTCGCCCAGCACCGGACTGGACTCGATCCGGCTCAAATTCACCCCCTGGGCATCAAATACCGAAAGAAATCGACACAAACTGCCCGCCTCATTAGCCAGTTTCACCACCAGACTGGTTTTGAAACCCTCTGTCTCGGCTTCGCCGGGAAAAGACTGCCCCTCGTATCCGATCACCAGAAACTGGGTCACATTCGGCACATCGATGGCAATCGGATACTGAAGGATATCCAGCCCGTGCAGCTCGGCACTTTTTTGTGTGCCGATCGCGGCGGCCCCGGATTCTTCAGCCGCTAACGCCGCCGCCTTGGGAGTGCTGCCCACGCTGACCAGCTGCGCTTCAGGATAGTTTTCCCTCAGCCATGAACGGCAATGATCCAACGGCGCAAAATATGAATAAACCTTGGTGATCCCGACGCCCTCACGTCCCAGAAGAGCCAGTTTCACATCAAGCGTGACTTCTTCCAGAATTTGCACTTTGCCCGTGCTTTCCCTGGCTATCTCCCGAATCGTTTCTTGAATGATGCCCCCGGTAGAATTTTCCACCGGCACGATGCCGCAATGTTCCGGACTGCTGGTCACAAAACCAAACACCTCACCCACCGTCTGGCAGGGAACAAATTCACGCTTACCAAAATGCTCACGCGCCACCATGTTGGCAAAACTGCCTTCAGGGCCAAAATGGGCGATAGATTTTGGTACAACACTCATGCTTTATGAGCAGAATGATACGCTTAACAATTGTTAAATCCACTGCAATATTTCACGGGCACACGCCTGACTTCATTGCCTCTTGGTGGGAACGCCGACGTCCTCGTCGGCTTCTTCATAAAGCACGCTTCTAATCATCAACGTCAGATCTTCCTAATGGTTGTCGGTAAACTCATCGAGTTCGCCAGCCACATAAAACGCCGTAAATCCCCATAGCAAATCTGCTCCTTCGATATCAAACATCAGACAACAGGTTTTGAACTCAAGCGGATCTAACATAACATCCTCAATAACCAAACGCTTGTTACACAACCCCTCATTTTTATATCTTACCCCTGGACGCCTTTTAGCCCTTCACCGCCGGATAGCTTCCCAGTACTCGAACCGTTTTCCCAGACTCAGTTAACCGCTCTACCTGCTGTTACAATATCAGGCTCCGTCTGATGCCCCTGCAACTCAACGAACACACAGGAAGGCTTACCGGAATCTGTTTCCTGACGACTGTCAATCTGGGTCACAGAAAGGTCGAGTTCAGCGAGTGTTTTCATCGAATCTGATAAAATCTCTCCCGCCTTACCGTGAATCAGCAAAGCGGTGATGTCCCTTCCCGTCGGCGGGCAAGTGTTGTGACACAATACCAAAAACCGTGTCGCTCCCGACGATTCCCCGCGATCACCGAACAATGTCACCTGGGCGCAAATCTGTAGCGGGGAATCAACAAAAAAGTCCAGTGTCCGGTTCACCTCGCCATCGGTCGAATTGCCAATCGGCACCACCCCGTAATCCGCATTACGTTTGCTGACCTGATCAAACACATCCGCCAAGGATGCCTGGGCCACATAGGCCACGCTTGCACCAAATTTGTTTCTGGCGGCTTGGTGCGTCCAGGTGCCTTCCGGGCCGAGGTAGGCAATTTTTAGATTTTCCTCCAAAGCCAGCGCCGCCGACATGATCTCGCGATAAATCGCTCGAATTGATTTTTCCGGTAAGCGCCCCTGACTTTTTTTCACCAGTGACTGTAGCAATTTTTCTTCACGCTCAGGCGCATAAATCTCCAGTCCGTTTTCCTTTTTGATCTCGCCAACCGCATGTACCAGATCTGCACGAGCATTCATCAACTCCAGCAAACGGGAGTCCACCTCATCAATCTCGACTCGCAATTCTGCGAGCGTTTTTCCTGTCCCTCCGTCTTTCATTTGTACGGGAACCTTCTTATTCCTCTTCCTGATTCACCAAAACTCCCTCGGCACCCTCTCCGCTCTCCTCCTCCGAATCGGCTTCAACTTCTGTTTCGGCAACACTTCCCTCTCCCTCCGTGTCGTCGTCGCCCTCACTCGTCTCTGAGGCATCCGCTTCACTCTGTTCTTCCCCCTCAGCCTTCACGTCCCCTTCAATCTCTTCAGCGGCATCTTCTGCCTTAGCAGTCTCGGTATTTGCTCCCAGAGAAAGCTGCTCATCCGCTTCCACTCCGTCTTCTTCGCTAACATCCGCAGAAGGCAATTCGACCCGTCGCAATTCGCTGGAATTCGGCAAGTCCTCAACATTTTTGATCCCGAAATGCTCAAGAAAAGTTTCTGTGGTTTCGTAAAGCAGGGGTTTGCCAGGCAGTTCAGCCCGTCCACCGATCTTGACCAGGCCCTTGTCGATAATCTTGTTCAGGACTCCATCGACACTTACCCCCCGCACCGCTTCGATATCGGCTTTGGTGATCGGTTGCCGGTAGGCAATGATCGCCAGTGTCTCCATCGCCGGCCCACTAAAACGCTCAGGTTTTACATCCGGGAGCAGGCTGCGAATATAAGGCGCATAATCCACGCGAGTATAAAATCGCCAACCTGTCGGTCCTTCCACCAGATGCATGGGACGACCCGTAGCATTGTAGGTTTCATTGATCTCGTCAATAAGTCCGTAAATCTGCTTGGCGGAAACCTTCACCAAAACTTCAGGGTCCGTTTCCTTAGGCTCCTGGGATTTCTTTTTCTTCGCCCGTGATTTCTTTTCCGGTGGCGGTGGATCCTCTGTGTCCACCCCGGCCTCAGCCGCAATCGCCGCAGCTTCCGCTTCGGCTGCGAGGACCGCCTTAGCCGTTCTGCGCAAGGCACGAGCGACATCCTGCGCCGTCACCGGTTCCGGCGCGGCAAAAATAATAGCTTCGACTATTTGAACTAAATCCATTTCTTAAAAACCAGACTGTTGCATATTTACAGATTCTCATTCCGTTGCAACTCGATATCACCGAGTCTGCCATCCTGGCTCACTCTGAAATGATTGAGTTTCATCAGTTCCAACAAGGCCAAAAAGGTGACAATCACCTCTCCCTTGGTGCTTGCATCCTCGAACATCGCCGAAAATTTAATCTTTCCACCAGGCGGGATCGTTTTCAGCAGGAAATCAATTTTATCGCTGACGGTATATCTGTCATCAACGATTTCTTTCAATTCACTTTGATCTTCAAAGCGTTCGAGAACATTTTGAAAGGCACGAATCAGGTCAAAAATGCCTACTTCCGCCATCGGACGCTCCCCCTGTGGTTCGTCTGTATCGAGATCCTCTGGATGATGAGGGAAAAAATCCTGCATTTCCTGTTCACGGTGTGACAGAAAACCGGCGGCATCTTTGAACTTTTTATACTCAATCAACTGGCGAATGAGATCCCAGCGTGGATCCTCATCATCACTTTCTTCTTCCGGCGGTTGCTGGTGTTTGGGCAACAAATTGCGACTTTTAAGATAAATCAGATTGGCCGCCATCACAATGAACTCACTGGCCAGGGTAATGTTCAGCACCTTGAAAGTATCCACATAGGTCAGATACTGCTTGGTGATTCGCTCAATGGAAATGTCGTAGATGTCCACCTCATCCTTTTTGATGAGGTAGAGCAGCAGGTCGAGCGGCCCTTCAAAAATCTCAAGCTGAACTTTGTAATTGTTTTCCAAAAGTCGTTATCCGGTTGCTTTGCTCCGAACACCGGAACAGGACGCGCAGTTTAAACACGGGCAGGGGAGAGGCGCAAGTCATCCTGCAAGGAATCGGCAGATTACAAAGACTTTACTCCCAGTGTATTCACCGCTATCACACGATACTGGTGGGCTTTTCCCTTTTCGGCTTCCTTATCAACGAACTCAAATTTTTTCAGCGGAAGCGTCGGGGTATCACCGTAGCTCATTCCCTGATACAAAGGTCGTCCAAAGTGCTTGTTTTGTTTTTCCGGCACCTCACCAATCTTCTTTCCATCTCTCTCAATGATGAAGGCCTGTAAGCCGCTTTCGAAATCAATCTTCGCCTTCCAGGTGATGGTGCCACTCGATTGCTCAACCTTGATATCCGTCGGAGCCGGGGGCGGGGTCTTGTCGCCAACCGCGCCGGTTTTCACAAAGTCCAACCACACTCGGGCCACCGTTTCACTTGGCAACCACACTGCCTTGGACTTGTCGCCTTTATAATCCGTAGCCAGCACCGGAGCCTCCGTGCTCTGCAAAGGCACCAGCCAGCCTTTTGACATATCTAAGTCTTTCAGTGGCTCTCCCGCCTGATCGGGTAATCTCAGCTTGAGGCAGGCATCAAAAAATGGAATCGCCAGATAACGTGAATCCCGGGTTTCATGACCGGACGCAGGATCTGGTGCAAAAGCGATCGGCGCGCCTTTGGCACGGTAGGCCTTGAACATCGCCAAACTCCCTCCCCATGCCCCTTTAGTCGGCTTGCCCTCTCTTTCCTTCTCACCCGGATTCGCCACCATCGGGATTTTCATCGCCGCTTCGGGAATGTCCGGCACTTCGATATCCCCCTCCGACCAATATCCAAAAGCCGTGCCCGATTGAAACCAAATCGCTGCGATGCGTTCCGGATATTTCACCTGCATCAGGCTTGACCAGAAACCCCCTCCCGAATGCCCCCACAAACACCAGGGAGCCGTGGCCACTTCAGGATGCCCTGATTTTTCCGCCAGCTTCTTCAGCGAATCGACAAACACCTCGGCTGAGCCATTGCGCGGATCACACCACAGACGACAGTTTTGTTCTTGCAACTGATGAAAACTCGGGCCCAGGAGTGCGCAGTCATTTTTCCTCGCCAGTTCCTGCCAATGCAAATCATGCGCCGCCGTCACGCCGCCCTTGCAGGCCCCCGAACCACAACCGTGTTGATGAACTGCCACGCACTTTTTTCAATCCCTCGGGTATCCACAGAGTGTAAGTCACGCCGATCTGCAGTTGCCCCTCTTTGGCTTTTACCGGCGCTGGATATTCAACGGCATAGTAGGGAGGCGTTATCGGAAAACCGACACTTGGAAGCTCCAGGCCCGGCCCTCGTTCCTGAGCAGACAGTGGGGCAAATGCGTTGAGCGACAAGATTACTATTCCCGTTATTAAATTAGTGGTCGTGGAGAGTTTCATTGTTGTTGTTAATATATTACTGCCCATGCACCGAAACGTTGAAGCGTGATTCAATCAGCGGCAGGCCTTCCGCTTCCAGTTCGACCGTGTACATGCCCTCGTAGGGGAAAGTCAAACTCAGCAACTCAAACTGAATTTCGCGATCACTTGGTTCGGGTTCTGAAATTCCACCTCGCCGCCGGTTTGAAAAATCAGCTCTTGGTTTTGCAGCGAATTACAGCGAACTTCGAGCGCCTGTTTGCCCCTTCCACTGGTGAGCTGAGCAAAGACACAAAAGCGGGAATGCACAGCGGGCAAACTGTTGACGTTGATATTATTGAATAAGCCAATCAACGAATTCTTGCCCGTCTTGGCATCGGTGATAATCGAATCGCACAGAACCAATGCGATTCCTATAGGTGTCTCAGTCATGGCTTGGGATTTTCATTGGCCTCACGAAAGGTTCAATTACCGATCGCCTCCTCGATAGCTTCTGCCTCAACGCTCTCCGCGTTTTCATCGTAAAAATATTCGCGCGGACGATACAACTTTGCAACAACAACAAATAGGGCAGCGGAAGCCAACATCAGTCCACTGAAAAACCAAAAGTAGCTTGCGCCCTCAAGCTTGACCTGACCCCCGACAAAATAATCACGCGAGATACTGTGATCGGAACCATTTTTTTCGTCAGCCCTTGCAATTCCTAGTTTTTTCTTACGAACATCAAGCCATGAATGTTCCGGTCGAAATTTTTCCATGAACTTTGACAGGCCCGATGGCTCTGATGTATCAGGGCGTCCAACTTCCAGCGTTGCGCCTTGATCCCACTTTGTTTTTGCCTGACCATCAGGCCCGAAGCTCCAGATGCGGGCCATGTTGCGATTCACAATGCGGTACTGATACAAATTGCCCCAGGGATCCTCGACAGCGGAAACCAGTTTTTCTCCCTCCTTCTTCGAGAGCAGCTGAAAGTCATCAGACTTTACCGCCGCTTCGATTTGATCCAGCAGATGATCAAGGTTCGCCTTGTCCGCGAAGTCGATTTTTATTCGTTTTAATTCTTCATCAAAAACGAGCAGAATGTCGTCATCGGTTCCGGTGATTCCGTCCAACCCGCCAATCGCGATCTCCGTTGCTTTCGCCACGACGCCGGTAATAGGACTCGGAACCTGGATGAAATGATTGATCTGCGCAGTAACAAAATTGCCGGCAGAAACGCTGGCAAGAAAAAGTGCCATGATGAGTGACTTGATTGCCTTTGGCGCCTGAGTGTAACTGAATTCAAGACAGACGATTGAAACCATGACCTCCGAGGCGGTGAGCACCACATAACCGATCAACTGCCACGAGATCGAGGGATTCCCCCCAGCGTCGATTTTTTCCTGTGCAATCGAGACCAACACAAATGCGATGACCATAAGAAAAAGACCGATGCTGATTTTGCGAAGCGGCGTCAATGGAAAGACTTTGTCCATCAGGGGATAGACCACATAAGAGAATAGCGGAATGAAAGTCAGGATCAGAATAGGGTTCAAGGCCTGGATCTGGCTCGGCAGCCATTCGATCCCAAGAAAATTGCGATCCATGTTTTCCGATTGGAGCACCCATGACGATCCGCTCTGGTCAAAAAGTGCCCAGAAAACCGCCACAAAAACGTAGATGGTAGAAAGTTTTAAGATGGCCTTGAAACTTTCCCAAGTGAAAAACTCCCTCACAAAACGTGCCCCTCTGGCGGGAATGTGCACAAATTTCCAACGCCCCACCCAGAACACAATCGTAGCAAGCGCCATTAACACGCCCGGAACACCAAAGGCCCAATGAGGCCCGTACCATTCGAGCAACCAGGGCGTGAGCAGGGTAGAAAGAAAAGCCCCCAAGTTAATCGACCAATAAAACCAATTAAAAATCGCCGGAATAAGATGGCGGTTTTGTTCGCCGAATTGATCACCAACATGGGCAGACACGCAGGGCTTAATGCCGCCGGATCCCAATGCGATCAACCACAAACCCATTCCAAGCCACATAGTCGTCTCGCCAGCCATTCCCATTAAGGCGAGGGAAGCGTGACCCAGGCAGTAAACGATGGAAAGCACCATTATGATGCGATACTTTCCAAAAAAAATGTCAGCTAGCAGGGCTCCAAGCAACGGCGTCACATAAACGAGAGCCACGAAATAATGAAATTTCTCCGTCGCTTCCACCGCACTCATTCGAACGCCCGTAGAATCCCCCATCAACCAAAGATAATTTACCATGAAAATGGTAAGAATGGTTCGCATCCCATAAAAGCTGAACCGCTCCGCCGCCTCGTTTCCGATAATGTGCGGTATGCCCGTAGGCATTCCGGTCGTGGCTTTCGGGGCTGTGCGATAAGAGCTACTCATGACGAGTGGGGAATGTAGGACAATTTCGCAATCTGTCTATTGAAGCAGTGTGAACATTCCAAACAGATCTCGAGTCTATACTCGGCTTCGAAATGAACACTCAGATAAATTTGGGCATAAAAAGAGGCGGCCCGACTGATGGTTTTCGCGAGAAACCCCCATAACTCGCAAAAAAGAAAATATCAGTCGGACCGCCTTGTGTTGTTCACATTGCGTGAACGCCCCGATTAAAACATATTTAGAACCATACGCAAGCAATAAATTGCATTTTATTCAAAAAAATTTGCTCATTGCCTATTTTCCCTTACAGGAAAGGGGCTGCAAGCCCTATGTAATACCGTTTATCCGCGAAAATTTTATGAAAACCAAAGCCTTTCCCGCTCTCATTCCCGCTCCGGGATACATTGATGAAGTGCCCGCCGTACCTTATGACGTGGTAAACTCCAAGGAAGCGGCTGCCATGGCCGTCGGCAAACCGCATAGTTTGCTTCATGTAAGCAAGGCAGAAATCAGCTTTCCTGAAGGCAGTGAACCAAGTGCGGATGAACTGTATCAGAAAGCCGCTGACAATCTGCAAAAGCTGCAGGACGACGGCGCTCTCGTTCGCGAACCCGCGCCCTGCGTTTATGTTTACCGTCAGCAGATGGGCGATCATATTCAGACCGGTGTCACCCTCGCATGTCACATCGACGACTACGCTAACAACGTTATTCGTAAACATGAGAAAACCCGGCCAGATAAAGAAAATGATCGCACCCGACTGGCCAGCACATTGAATGCTCACATCGGCCCGGTATTTCTAACTTACAAAGACGACAACGCCATCGATACCCTGGTCGAAAAAATCACCAGCACTCAATCCCCCGACATGGAGACAACAGATGAAGCCGGGGTAATCCACACTGTATGGCGGATCGAAGCAGGAGACGACATCACCGCCGCTTTTGAAAACGTCCCCCTCGCCTACGTCGCCGATGGCCATCACCGCACCGCCAGCGCTGCTCGTGTTGGTCGTGAGCGTGCGGCAGCAAATCCCGATCATGATGGCAGCGAAAGTTACAACTGGTTTCTCACCGTTTTGTTTCCATCCAGCCAGTTGAAAATTCTCGCTTACAATCGTTACGTCCATGATCTCAATGGCCTAAGCTCGGATGAACTGTTGCAAAAAGTGGGTGCAATTTGTGAAATTACCGTGAGTGGAGATCAGAGCGTGCCAAAGGCACCCGGCGAAGTTTGCATGTTTCTCGACGGCCAGTGGCATACCCTTAGCCTACCGACAGCAAAAGACGACGGACCCGTTGCTCAACTCGATGTATCGATTTTGCAGGATCAACTATTGACCCCGCTACTGGGCATCGACGATCCCCGCACCAGCAAACGCATCGGCTTTGTCGGCGGCATCCGTGGAACGGGTGAATTGGAAAAACTCGTCACTACCCACAATGATGGAGTTTCCTTTTCACTATTTCCCGTCAGCGTCGATCAACTGATCGCGATCTCGGATGCCGATGAAATCATGGCTCCCAAATCCACCTGGTTCGAACCCAAACTGCGTTCCGGATTATTTATTTATACCATTGATTCCCCTTCGTCCTAAATTCTTAATTCCTAATTTCTAATTCTTGAAGTATCCTCCGATTGATCCGAATTTTTTTGTAGAAAACCGAGCCCGCCTAGCAGCGAAGCTCGAAGCCGGCTCTATTGCCGTTTTTAATTCAGCAGACATCCCTCCGCTCTCTGCTGACGGCACCAGTCACTTCACGCAGAACAGTGATTTATTTTATCTGACCGGAGCTGACCAGGAAGACACGGTGCTCGTGCTTTGTCCTAACTCCAAGGACGTGGAAAACCGGGAAATTCTATTTGTCCGGGAGACCTCGGAACGAATCGCAATCTGGGAAGGACAAAAGCTCAACAAGGAACAGGCGACAGCGGTATCCGGCATCGCACACGTGGAATGGATCGACCAACTGGACCCTATCCTGCGCCGCCTGATGCGGGAAAACAACAACGTTTACCTCAACTACAACGAACACGGCCGTGCCGGATCTCCCGTAGAAACTGCCGATGACCGCTTCCGCAAGCGCTGTCAATCTCTCTATCCGAACCACCACTACAAACGCTCCGCCCCCCTGCTCCACCAATTGCGAGCGGTCAAATCAGCGGTCGAGATCGGGCTGACCCAAAAAGCCTGCGACATCACGGATGCAGGATTTCGCAGAGTCCTTTCCTGGCTGAAACCCGGCGTGATGGAATACGAAATCGAAGCCGAATACGCTCATGAGTTTCTGCGTTCAGGATCAAACGGCTTTGCCTACCAACCCATTATCGCCGCTGGGGCCAATGCCTGTGTTCTGCACTACCTGAGCAATGATCACCGCTGTGAAGACGGTGATATGTTGCTGATGGATGTCGGTGCTGAATTCGCCAACTACAACGCCGACATGACTCGGACGATTCCAGTCAATGGTCGCTTCACCGAAAGGCAGCGAGCGGTTTACAGCGCTGTTCACCGCACTCTGGACGCTTGTATCAACGAACTCATCCAACCGGGTGTGAAAATCAAGCACTATCAAAAACAGGTCGCGGAGATCATCGAAGAAGAGCTGCTGGAACTGGGATTACTCGATGGCAAAACCGTCGCTTTGGAAAAAAATCGATCTGACTTGAAAGAAGAACAAAAATCTTATCGCAAATATTTCATGCACGGCGTTTCCCATTCCCTTGGTCTTGATGTGCATGACGTCACGCCAATAGATCCAGAATTTCAGGAGAACATGATCGTAACCGTGGAACCCGGTATTTATATTCGCGAAGAAAATATCGGCCTGCGCCTGGAAAATAACATCGTGGTGAAAAAATCCGGTAATGTCGACCTAATGGCTCACATCCCTATCGATCCCGATGAGATCGAGGATTTGATGAATTTGTAAATATCACTCAAGGATCCTCGTCCACTTTTCCGCCAGTCTGGCGCGGGATTTCGAGTCTGCAAAAAACTGAGTAAACCCGCAGTCTGAGCAGGCGATAACACGTAACTTTGGTGTCCATGATGTGGAGCCAAGGCCAGGTAATAGAGCTGTCCCACTCAACAATCCGCCAGAAGCTTTTACATGGTTCTTGTAAATGTTCTCTGAATTACAATTCAAACAGCTGTCAGGATATGTATTGTTCATTCTAAGCGCGACTTTACCAGCTCTAACCTAACGAAGTCAATGACCCAAATGCAAAACCGCTGCGAATGAGCTAACTACTTCAACCGCACAAAGCGTTTCTTATCCAGTTTGAGCACATCCCCCGCCTTCCAATCAGGCTCGCTCTTTAGATCTGTCACCTTTTCTCCATTCAACTGCACGCTACCCTGTTGAATCAATCTACGCAATTCTGATCCGGAACGTTTGCTGTCAAAACCAGCTTCGTAAGCATGTCCTACGACTCCGAGCAAATCACGCCTCTCTCCCAGTGAAATTTCGGGCATGTCGGCGGCTTCGTGATCACGTTTGCTGAATTTGGTTTCCCAGTTTTGCCGTGCGGAGACCGCTTCGCCGTCGCTATGAAAACGCGCCACCACACTTTGAGCCAGTTGTTTTTTTGCATCCATCGGATGCTGGGTTGCATCCAGTTCGACCCCCATTAACAAAGTGTAATAGCGCCCCATCAATTCATCGGAAATACTCATCAGCTTGCCGAACATTTCATCCGGTGCCTCAGTCACTCCGATGTAATTGCCGAGACTTTTGCTCATTTTCTGCGTCCCATCCAAGCCTTCGAGAATCGGCATTAACATCACCACCTGTTGCTCCATGCCTTCAGATTTTTGCATGTCACGCCCTACCAGAATATTGAAAAGCTGATCGGTTGCTCCCAGTTCAACATCGGCCTTCACCATCACCGAGTCCCATCCCTGGACGATCGGATACTGAATCTCATGCAGACGAACTTCTTGGTCCGCCGCGATGCGCGCCTTGAAATCCTCACGCTGCAACATCTGCTGCATCGTAACTCTGGCATTCAGCCTGATCACATCCTCAAAGGTCATTTTCTTGAACCACTCCCCATTAAAACGCAGCTCCGTTTTGTCCTTGTCGAGAATCTTGAAGGCTTGATCGGTGAAAGTGCGTGCGTTTTCCAATACCTCCTCGCTAGACAACTGCGGACGCGTTTTGGATCGTCCGCTGGGGTCGCCAATCAAGGCGGTGAAATCTCCGATGATCAATACCGCTGTATGGCCAAATTCCTGGAACTGCCTCAACTTCTCCAGAGGCACCCCGTGCCCCAAATGCAGGTCGGGTGCCGTGGGGTCCACTCCGAGTTTTACCCGCAACGGTTTGTCGCGCTCCAGTTTTTTTAACAATTCCTTTTCGCTGATCACCTGGGCTGTGCCCCGCATCAAAGTTTCAAGCTGTTCGGATATAGAACTCATGGTAAATTATTATGTCGGCTCGAAGAAAGACGCGAGCATGGTAAATTTCAAACGCAAAAAAGCAGAAGGATCCTCTTCGAAAGCAATTCAATCGTTAAAACGAATACTCTTGGGTCGCTGCATTTTCACTCGGCCCGCATTCCTCGGAGGCGGAAATACCCCGGTCGCTTTAGGCACCGGCTTTCGGACGGGTTTCGCATCGTCGCTAGGCGCTTCTTCTGCTCCCTCCTGCATGACGACCGGTTGCACGACGGGCACCGCTTTCAATCCCCCCACAGGTTGCGCCACAAGCGCCGCCTTTACCGGCACCGCCTTGAGCGTCGTCTTGCCGTCCTTATCAACAGCGTTGCCGTCTTCTGACTCAGTAGGTTTTTTAGGCTTGGGAACAGCGACCGCCCGAGCTTTCAAACTTGGGATAACAGAATTGTAGGGATCATGACCTAGCAGAATCGGACTCAATGGTATGATAGACTCCGCGTACGCAACTTGTGCTCTCAAAGTAGCCGAGCTGCTAAAAGGAAAGGTAGGGTCAAAAGGCCGCGGCCCGTTCGTCATCTGCGGCGATATCGTTCCGCCGTGTATCGAGCAAGAGGTATTCACCAGCGTTCCGGGACGCAGGTACTCGACGTAAGTAGTGCGCACACTTTTGGGCGATTGCCCAGGAGGCCCAGGCACTATATCCGAACACTGATCCGTAGCCCGCTCTCCGGAAATTTTACACAACTCGATCTGCACCGACCCTTTGGGTGGCATGAAAGGTTCGGGCGGAAAATATTCTGCCGCGTCATTCATCACCTGGGTCCATATCGGCAATACTGTGTCACCGCTGAAAGCGTTAGGGTAAATAGGCGAAGGTGCATCAAATCCGGCCCAAACTGCGCAAGTGATTTTGCTGGTATAACCAATAAACCAGTTGTCTGTGTAACCATACTCAGTGCCGCTTTTTCCGGCTATCGGCATATCTTTTTTCAGGCCATATTGATCATAAGCTTTTCGACCGGTTCCATCCTTCAGAACATCTACCAGGCAGGAGGTGACCTGCCACGCGGTGAACTTGTCGAGCAACGGTTTCTTCAAACGGCGCACCTGGGGTGCATAGATCATTTTATCCTTGGAGTCACGAATGCTGGATAAAATATGCGTGCGTTCTGCCCTGACTCCCTGGTTCGGGAAAACCGAATAAGCCAGACACATCTCCGTCATCGAAGCTGGAGAACGGCCCAACATCGACGCGTTGAAATTTTTGATATCGCCATCAAAGCGAATACCCGATCTTTCTGCTAATCCGATTACTTTCGACAAACCGGTCAATATGCCCAAACGAACGGTCGCTGCGATTTTTGAAAGAGCCAGTGCTCGTCTCGCCGGCATGCTTCCCACATGCACATTTGCCAGACTTTCTGTGCCCCATTCTCCAAGTATGCCGCTCATGCCTCCGATCATGACCCGACGATTGTCGATAGGGATATCTTCAACCGGAGTTCCCGGGAAACGCCCGCTTTCAAAAGCAGCGGCGTAAACAAAAGGAGTAAAGGCCGTGCCGGGCGGGCGGCGACTCAGAACCGCGCGATCATACATGCTGTCATTAAAATCCCTTCCTCCAACCAGTGTCACGATCCCCCCACTTTCATTTTCGATTGCCAAAACAGCTCCCTGTAAATAAATGGGTTTTGGCAAAGTTGCCTTAATTTGTAACAGCGGCCCCTCTCCTTCCTCCCCTTCAGTTGGTGCCGCCACAACTTTCTCTCCGGCTATTTTTTCTCTGGCCTTGAATTCACGTTTCAGCGCTTTGTAATCCGCACGAGTCTGGTGATCAAAACCTTCGTGTTGTTCTATCTTGTCCAACTGCTTCACCATCGCCGCTTCCGCTTTGCGCTGTAACCTGTTATCAATGGTGGTGTGAATTTGAAAACCTCCCTGTGAAGCCAGCTCATATCCGATCACCTCGATCACCCTCTGCCGAACCTGTTCGTAAACGTATTTCGACTGCGAAACTGCAGAACCTTTTGAAATCGTTACCAGAGGCTCCTGCTGGTATTTAGACATCTGCTCTTTGCTGATCATCCCCTCAATACGCATTCGTTCGAGGATATAGTTTCGCGTGGACTTGGACTGGTCGGGATTATTAAAGGGAGACAAGCGGTTGGGGCTTTTGATAAGACCGGTGAGTGTTGCCGCTTCCGGTATCGTCAAATCAATCGGTTCCTTACCAAAATATCCGTTGGCCGCGGCGGCAATTCCATAAAAACCACTGCCAAAATAAACCCGGTTCAGATAAAGCTCGAGAATTTTGTCTTTGGTGAACTTTTCCTCAATCCTCTGGGCGAGAAATATCTCGGTAACTTTGCGACTGATGCTGCGCTCCCGCATTTCAAAAGCATTGCGACCTAGCTGCTGGGTGATAGAACTCGCGCCCGAAGTAATGCCCCGTGCTCGAAAATTATTGATCGCCGCGCGTGAAATGCCCACGTAATCAACCCCGTTATGGGTGTAAAATCGTTTATCCTCAGTAGCAACCAAAGCATTCACCACGTTTTTGGATACTTCCTCGAAAGTCACCGGACGGCGATTCTGAACGAAGATGCGCCCCAATTCTTCTCCATTACGGTCAAAAATGATACTGGCAGTCTCCAGATTATGGATTTCTTCCAGATCAAAAGTCTGCGCCAGCTCGTATCGTGGCTTTGAGTAGAGGTAAACCACGCCCACACCGATGCCTGCTGCCATTATGCCCATAAACAACAGGACAATGAACAACTTCAAAAAAAATCGGGAAAATCTCCGGCTACGACGCATAAATAGGTTGGCTGTAGTAATAGGGAATGATAGCAGGAAAGATGCCTACGATTAAACTATCTGAATACCCGGGCGGGAATATGGACTGAATCAAGCCAGGGAGCAAGTATCAGAAAAACGCTTTTTTACGATTAGTGGAATTGAGATGAAGCACGACCATACAGCGAATACGGACCTGAAAGAAAGAATCTTTCAAAAAATCGAGGCGAGCTCACAAGGCGCTGTTTCATTTGCCAAATTCATGGAACTGGCCCTCTATGAGCCGCAACTTGGGTATTACAGTCAGCCTGGGAGGCCCATCGGGCGGGAAAGTGGAGATTTTTACACCAGTGTCAGTGTGGGGAAATGTTTTGGCTTGTTACTGGGATACGCCATCGAAGCCGAATGGGAACAAGCCGGCCGACCAGCCGACTGGCTCATCGCAGAACAAGGCGCTCATGACGGTCAGCTGGCGCTCGACATCATTGAAGGTTTGCAACAGCGCAAATGTCCCCTGCTCGAAAGTTTGCGCTATGTGGTGATCGAATCTCATGAGGGCAGGCGTGACTTTTTAAAAAACCGACTGGATAGAAGCCCGATGGCATCCGTGGTATCGGCTCCTGATGAAATTCAAACGGGCACCGGTATATTTCTCTGTAATGAGCTGGTCGACGCCTTCCCTGTTCACCGGATCAGGTGGACCAATGAAAAATGGCAAGAGCTGTTTGTCACACGGGCAGAAACGGCAAGCTGTTTTGCCCTGCAAGCACGTGATACAGATAATCCGGAACTGCTGACGGAGGCCTCAAGATTGAATACAGAAGATTTTCCGGAAGGTTATACCACCGAAATTAATCTAGCGATGAAGGACTGGATGAAGTCGGTCGGCGATCTGTTTGAAAATGGCAAGGGCTGCTGGTGGGTGATCGACTACGGCCACCGGGAGGAGGAATATTATTCGCCGACACGCCGGGAAGGCACGCTGCGCTGTTACCGTGAACACCGCGCGTCTGATGATGCCCTCGTAGGTTTGGGCGAAACCGATATCACCGCCCATGTGAATTTCTCCCGTCTTGCTGACTACGCTGCCGAGACCGGGCTCACTGATGCGCCCCTGCAGGATCAACACGACTTCCTGATTCGCGCCGCCAAACCCTGGTTGCTGGCAATGGAAGCATCCGCTGACACCCAGAATGCCGGCAATAAAAAGCTCCTGCGTCAGTTCCAAACCCTGACCCACCCCGGCATGATGGGGAGGGCATTCAAGGTGTTGACTTTGAGGAATTGACCGCTACCCGATCACATTTTCCCCGGCGTTTTCTTTCTGATGAATGGTGACCGGCCAGCCGGGAAACTGATTGTCAGGTTTGCCGTCTGTAACATCCACAAGAAAGCGGAAGGAATCCAAAGCGTAAGTTTTTTTCTCGGTATCGATGGTGACCAAACCGAATCCGCTACCTTTCTGGTGCGCTTTTTTGTAACGATTTTTCTCAGTGGGAACGATGGGGTTTCCAACCGCATACACATAAACCTTGTTACCGAATCCATCGATGAATTCACCGGTGTTCGGTCGCGCTTTATCCGGGCGATTTTGATGCGCCATGCCGACTTCATCCGGACGCCACCACCGCGGATACCCGACAGCGATCGCCGGTGTACAGAAAGACCAGTTGCTGTCGCGTTGTTTATCTACTCCATATTGCGAGAGCGTTGTCAGGTGTTGATCGCCATTAATGTGTAAAGCCTTTGATTTGCGAATGCTGTTGATGGCATTATCGCGCGCCGTCTGAGGCCACGCGCCGGAATCCAGATCGCACTTCAGGTAGCCGTCATACTTGCCGTGATGAGTCGCCACGCCGGCAAAAACCGTTTGGCTGAGCAAAATTTTCATCTCGTGCCCGCGCCAGTCCTCACTCCACGTTTTCAAAAATTCCTCCTGTCGTTCCCCAAGCAAAACAAGACCGGGTTTATCGAGAACCGAAGCATCAAAATCAGGGTCGGAGACGTGGTCGGCTCGACCCGATCCGGTTTCCACGTGCTCAGGGCCGCTCTTCCATTGACGGTCACCGAGAATTGCGAAGCTCACCCCGCCATAAACCAAATCACCGTAATACACGCTGATGTCCTGCAAGCAGGGCTTGGAATCAAAAGCGTCAGGATGATGCGCCGTATTGGTGTTGTGGACGACATTGACCACTTTGGCTGGCTCCCGATAGCCGCCCTTTGAAGAGGCTCCGCCGGCGTTATCTTTCATTTTTGCACCACCTTCTCCCCAGATGTTGCCCTGGAACACATCATGATCGTCCGGAATACAGACGGTCGGTCGGTCTTTCATCGCATCGCGAAAGGACCAGCCGAACTGATAAAATTTCCTCAGATAATTGAGAATCGCAGGATCTGCCGGATCACGGATGATGCCGAATCCACCGTGATTTTCGTAGAGCTGGTCTCCCGAAAAATACAGCATGTCCGGATCAAGTTTGACGACATTATTTGCGACGGGCTCATAGGGAAAAGCGTAATCGTTTTGGCAAGTGAGCGCTCCGAGTCGCAACGCACGGCCTTCCGGATTGGCTTTAATCACCCCGCTCCACTCGGAAGGTGTTTCCGTTCCGTCTTTGTGTTTTTCCAGATAAACGAGTTTGTAAGGAGTTTCCGCTTTTTCATCCCACTTGACCAAACGGAAAGTGGAAGTCCAGGCATCGGTGTCGAGCTTCGCTTTGCCCTGGGATTTCCATTCGCCATCACGCTCTATAAACAATTCGACACTCTGATTATCCTTTTCTCCAAGAGGGCCTGTCAAAGCAGACATTTTCATGACGAACCCCTCCTCGCCACGTGAATCGCTGAGCGTATACATCGACCACAGAAGCGGACCGAAGCGGTGCTCCGGCGAGACTTTAAAAACACTGCCGCCAAGCTCCCACTCGGTGAAACGATAGCCTTTTGTTCCGGTTCGTTTTGACAATCCCTTGTAGTGACTGACCAAAGCAACGTTCCCCTTTATCTGATTGATGGGGAATAGATTGGAAATGGAACCCAGGACTTTTCCCGAGCCCGGCGAAGTCGCGATCAGCGTAAGGGCATACTTATCGCCTTTTGCCTCGCCCTGCAAAGAGAGCGCAAAATCGTTTAGCTGAGCCGCCTGATCGAGCTTTTTCTTTTTTTTGCCAAGCACCAGCTGATTGCCAACCAGGCCAGCATCGATGCCCCCTTTGGCAAAACTATTACTGCGATGCTCATTGATATCACTACGGATCCCTATGCGAAATCCGGCCCCGCCGTCTTTTTTATTCGGAGTTTCCACCTGCCCCACCCGAACCGACATGGCAAGGTTCCCCTGTGCATTGCTCAATTGATGCGTAAGCGAATGAATGCTGCGACTAGCCGCACTGGTCTGGCACTCGGCCCAACCATTTTCAATCCGCCAGTCTTCCATCGGGTTCGCCCAAAAATCTCCGCCCAACCAGACCCGGTCGTGGGTCTTTCCCCAGAAGTCGATGCGCTTCGTTTTGATTTTCGGCTTTTTTTCCTGAGCTGAAACTTTGTAGATACTTTCAAAACCGAATAAAGTTCCGAGAGCGAGAAATTTGAGTCCGAGACGTCTGGAGAATTTTTTAATCATTTATAAGCTGGTGAAAGTGACTGTAGATGTAAACAGAATCTACTCAAGGCTACAAGGCACGCAATAACGTAACCTTTTTGTGCCCCTCACGCGCCTGAAACAATCTACCCGACGAGTGTCTGGAGAATCACTTTTCAAGCTTGGATTCCAGCTTAGCGATATATTCCTTCGCTGAATCGCCTCCGTAACCGCCAAATTTGCCCAACTCGTTGAGCTTACTGTCAAGCAAAAAAACGGTCGGATAACCACCGAAGGGGTATTCCGCTTTCAATTTGGCATTCTGTTTTTGAACCGATTTTTTCTGTGACCCGCGCGGAAAATCAGCCGTCATGAGGATTAAATTTTTATTGGCAAATCGTTTGAATGCACTTTGCTCAAAAACACCCGCCTTCAAACGCGTGCAGTAGCCGCACCAGTCAGACCCTGTCATAAACAACAGGATAGGCAGCCCGGTTTCCTTGGACTCCTTCCGGGCCTTGTCCCAATCCTCCGTCCATTTAGCTTTGCGACTGGAAAGCTGGGTCTTTTGATCCGCCTTTGCCAAGGTCGCCTGTTGTTCCTTGATGTATTTCTGATCCTCTTCGGATAACGAATCAATAGGAAGAATGAACACCTGACGGTTACTTGTAAGTTGCAGACGAACTTTGTCACCATCTACTCGCAGTAACTCCGCCTGAATTTCCTTGCCTGCATTGTTTTTCCAAGTGCGGGGCTGTGCCTGAATCACTCCGCTGGTAACAATTAGTCCTACGGCGATCACAATAGTTTTCAAAAATGGACGCATACTTTTCCTGTGTTGTTTATTTCTGCCCAAAGTATATCCCTGAATCAACCAAACCTCAACTTATCAGAAAAACGCATTAGGCGCTAATGCCTCAACTGCGCGATCGCACGTCGCACTCATTCAGTTCTAGCGAAGTCTTTTTACGTTATGAATCCGTGCAGAATACCCATGAATGCCAATCGTCAACCACCGGTCACTGCGACGACTAATAAGGACATGCGCGCGCTCATGAATATGCCGACTCAGCTCAGGTAAAGGATGATGCATATAGATGTAATAATAGTGATGCCCGTGATACACTTTTGCTTTATAAATGTGACCACCATGATCATCGTGTCCCACCTCGCCATAATAAGCATGGATCGTCACATGCGTGCTGTAAGTATCATTGGCGCGAACGAGCTGAGGAAACAGTAGCGTGCTAGCCAAACACGCTAAGAAAAAAACCAGGCGGCGAATACTCAAGCGGGAGCAAATGATGTGTCTGAATTTCATTGGACTGATCGTTGTTAATTTCCTGTACATTGTGTGATCCTACTTGCTCAATGCCCCCTGTGAGTACGACGTCCGTAAGAGTGACCGTAAGAGCGGTGACCATACGCACGATGACGTAAGCGCCCGTGGCCGTATGCATGATGTCCATAGCTACGATGGCCATAAACACGATGCCCATAGTGTCCGTGCCGGTATGAACCATGCCCATAAGCACGATGCACACCATAGGAGCCATGCCTGTACGAGCCGTGCCTATTGTGACCACCCCCATGAGATGCAAATCCAAAATTGGCAACAATTCGTAAGCCGTGCCCCGCGCCGTGATGTCCCTGAGCTGCAACTTTTTGACTGGTCATAAAACCAAACGTGGCCACCAGGGCAATGATAAGTAAGTGAATTTTCGATGTATTTGAATATTTCATTTTATTGATTGTTTCGTTCAATCAATTCGACGGAACAGTGTCCGATTTATTCAAAGCTATCATCAAAACTTTCAAAAAAATTAACCTTTTCCCCAAGTTGTCGGTTAGCCCGCATTTTTCATGGCATTTTGTAGGGGGGCACAGGAATGGCTGATTGTGCCAAGGCGATTTCAAGGACAACGTAGGCAGAATCAGCCAGGACAAGTCGCAGTAGAAATGTTGTGAAAAATGCGGGCTAGATGGACATCTCTACAGATGCTTGCGGAAAAAACTCCGGCGGCAGCGCCAAGGCAAAAACATGCTCGCCGGACGATATCTCGAAAAGCAGCAAAAAAGAGCGCTCTATGAGCGCTCAACCAGGAAATATTGCTTTTTTTTGGCAATCATAGCTGGCGTTTTAGCCATTTTTTTACGGGCACAAGCGTTTAATGGCTCCTGGAGTAGCCGTGACCGTATGCCCGACGGGTAGTATATCCATGCCCATTGCCACGCCGGCTAGAGGATCCATGTCCATAAGAACGGCGCCCGTATGATCCGTGTCCAGCGGATCTGCGGCTGTATGATCCGTGTCCGTATGAGCTTCTGTTGTAATAGCCGTGACCGTATGCTCTGGAGCTGTAGGAACGGTGGCTGTATGCCCTGCCACCATAAGAGGCATGCCCAAGACTGACACTAATCTGAGCGCCATGGCTAACAGTGCGGTGCCCTTGAGCGCTGGCTTTCGGGCTGACTACCAATCCGATTGTGGTTACAAGGACGGCGATGAAGAAACTGATTTTTAATTTATTAGGAGTTTTCATTGTATTGATTTTTTGTCATTCACCTATTTTGACGAAACGGCTGACAACTTATTCAAATCCTTCACAAGAAATTTCCGTAGCGACGCGAATTCGTTCGTGAACATCCGCTTATCAGAGTCAGTTATCCCCGCTCGTTGCTTTTATGCTCCACCACCAATCCATCATACCTCGATGCAAATGATATATTGGCAAAGTGACTCCCTGTCGTTGAATCCGACCGACTCCCTGGCGACTTCGATAGCCACCCGCGCAATAAATCAAAACCGCTGATTTCCCGCTTAGCTGCGCACGAAGTTGTGGATCAAATTCAGGGTCATTAATCGGTATGTTAACCGCGCCTGGCAAATGCCTGCCTGTAAACTCCCATTCGGAACGAACATCAAGAACCAACAGGTCCGGAATCGAATCGATCAACTGAGCAGCTTCCTTCGCGCGGATGTTTCGCGCGGTTTTTACATCAAATAAATCCGCGTCCCATGAACTTTCAACAGCTTGCCAAACCAGGGTCATAATCACCAGAATATACAATACCCTCGACAGACGGCTCAGCCACAGCACGATTCCCTGCCCGCTCGCCATCGGCCCGAATGGGATCCAACGCGGAGTGATTCGCCTATAGGCCTCGTATTCCGAATACCGTTCGCCCAACCACTTTTCCTCCAAACTGCTTTTTACCCATAACACCGCGATCAAGCCCAGCCAGCAAAACAAATTCAGCCACCTTCCATCGGCCCAAGCTACCATCAAGGCCGCCAGCAAAACCGCTCCATACATGGGATGCCTTACCCGACGATAAGCACGAGCACGGCAAAGCACTC
>JAADHD010000127.1 GCA_013152075.1 Verrucomicrobiota bacterium
GTTCATTGCCCAGTCCTTCGCAGCTGATTTCCAACACTTCACCTTTGGCGGGTTTGAAAGGGACCCAATCAAAAAAGGAATTATCCCTACCTGTCCAACCTTCGCAAAACACCACCCGGCTGAAATCGGTTCCACCCCATCGCACGGAAGAGGGGTGAACATCGAGCGATTTGGGTTTGATTTCGCCGATCTGATAACATTGTTGTTCGGTAAAATACTCTCTGGATACTGTAAGAAATAACGCAACATCCAGATATCCGCCCTGCATTACAAATCCGCCGTTATTAGAAAGTAATCCTTTATTATTTGGCACGCCGGCTTCCAGGACATAGTCAGCGAAGCCGGGCTCCTTCATTCGTTGATCAAAGAGATTCTGCTCATCGATATTTTTGAATAAACGTTGAATAGGCTTTTCAAAATAAAGTGAACGGTCGCTTTGTTTTTCAATCCAGCGATAGAATTCCAAGGCGACCGGATAAAATTCGTCCAAACGCCAGGTCTTGACCATTCTCATTCCGGTGATGGGAGTGACGATTCCTCCTGCGACTTTTGAAGAAGTCACGGCATCTTCGCGATCAACGATCATCACCGTTTGCCCGAGTCGAATAAGCTGCCAGGCAAGCAAAGTGCCCGCTAAACCTTGACCGACGATGAGGGTGTGTGTTTTTGTCACAATAGTCTTACCCTATCAGCGCTGTTCAGGACTTGTTGCACTGTCTCGCCATTCTTTTCGACAGCGACAATCATTTCACCGTTAGTTCCGAAGTCGGTGACGGTGCCGGTTATTTCGGTATCCCCGAGTTGAGCTGAAATTTTTGCCCCGAGCAGCAGGCTACGCTCTTCGATCACGGCTAGAATTTCTGCAAACTGCTCCAGCCCTGTCGGATAGAGTTGGTGGAAATTTGCGAGAAATGCGGCGGCAAGTTGATGGCGATCGACAGGCTCTCCCGACTCTTCGCGCAAGGAAGTTGCAATTGATTGAAGTTCATCCGGACGATCGTCGCTGAGAGAATTTACATTGATACCGATGCCAGCTATGGAAACCCCCTGTTTAGAACTCGCGGTGTTTTCCACCAGGATACCGGCCACCTTTTGTTGATGAATGTAAACATCATTGGGCCACTTGATTTTAGCTTCAATAGCAGGGCAAACTTCTTCAATGGCGCGGCAGATGGCGACAGCGATCAGGTGGGGGAGGCGGCCAAGTTGTTCGGGTTTGAGCTGTGCGGGTGGGTGCAAAACCAACGAGAACAAAAGGTCGTGGCGGGCAGGTGAACTCCAGGCATTGCCACGGCGACCGCGCCCTGCGGTCTGGGATTCAGCGATTACCAGAGTATTTTCAGGCGCTCCATCAAGAGCTAACTGAGAGGCCTCATCGTTGCTCGAACTTGTTTCCTCCAGAATATGGATGTCGCCAATCGCGGCTTCTGCATGGCGGGATTCAATGGCCTGGCGAAGTCGGGCTTCGTCAAAGGGGGCGGGCTGTGCTTGGTGACTTGGGTCAGGCATTGGATTGCAGTTCGAGCGAGAGGTCGACGGCACGAACAGAGTGGGTGAGTGCGCCGACGGAAATAAAATCCACACCGGTGGTGGCGATAGCGGGGATGGTATCAAGAGTGATTCCACCGCTGGCCTCAAGTTTTACTGAAGGCGCTAGCTTATCGCGAAGGGCGACAGCCTGGGTGAGAGTGGATGGTTTCATATTGTCCAACAGGATGACGTCGATATTGGGGATTTTTAAATAGGCGTCCAATTGCTCAAGCGTATCCACCTCGAGCTCAATGCAGATGTCGGGAAATTTTTCACGTGCCACATCGATGGCCGCGGTGATATCTTCGGGCGCACCGCCTGCGACAAGGTGGTTGTCTTTGACCATGATCGCGTCGAACAAGCCCATGCGATGATTGGTTCCGCCACCGGCGGCAACCGCAGCCTTTTCCAGAGCGCGCCAGCCGGGGGTGGTTTTCCGGGTATCGAGAATCTGTGCTTTGCTTGCCTCCACGGCTTTGACATAGGAGCGGGTCACGCTTGCGACACCTGAAAGCCGTTGGAGAAAATTCAGCGCGGTGCGCTCGGCGGTGAGTATGGATCGGGTGGAGCCGTGAATGCTCAGTATGACTGTTCCCGGTTCAATGTGTGAGCCGTCAGGTTGGGGAATTTTCACCTGCAAATTTGCATCAACTGTAAGGAATACAGACTCAGCAATCCTGGTCCCGGCGACGACAACAGGTTCACGGGAGACGATGTTTGCGCTGGAGGTAAGGGTTTCGGGTATGAAGAGCTGTGAGGTGACATCACCGCGTTCATTTAGATCTTCCTCTAATGCGAGCGAGATGAGGCTTGCTGATTGCGGTGAGTTGTTGGCAGGAAGTAGCATGGTTTTAATAGTGCCACAAAATAGAGATATTTAAAACCCAGAGACTGCAGCGAGGAGGATTTTTAATCTTTGAAAAAATGGACCGATAGGCTTTGTGCGGCAGTAACATTTGAATTGGCATGCAAGAACGCTTGGGCCTTGATTTGACAGGGGCGTGCCCTCTGCTAGAGTTGCGCCATCTTTTGGAATGCTTCCGAAAAACGGGGAGGAATAACAGCCTGAACTCCAAGGGCTTACCGTTTCAGCAATCACAAATACAAAACAAGAATACCATGGCTACTACCAAGAAGAAATCCGCGTCGAAAAAACGCACGACAGCCAAACGTCGTGCAGGGAAAAAATACGTCTATAATTTCGGAGGCAAAACATCCGAAGGCGACGGAACTCAAAAAGCGTTGCTTGGCGGTAAAGGCGCTAACCTTGCAGAAATGTCCAGCATCGGCTTGCCCGTTCCCGCTGGTTTTACTTTGAGCACCGAGGTTTGCACGCACTTCTATGATAACGGCAAAAAATACCCTACTTCTCTTACCAAAGAGATCGATGCTGCTCTGGCTGCTACCGAAAAAGTGATGGGTAAAAAATTCGGCGATCTCAAAAATCCTCTTTTGCTTTCCGTCCGTTCAGGCGCTCGCGAGTCGATGCCCGGCATGATGGACACCATCCTCAACCTTGGCATCAACGATGAAGTGGTCGAAGCTCTCGCCAAAAAAACCGGTAACCCTAAATTTGCCTGGGATTCCTACCGTCGCTTTTTGCAGATGTATGGAAGTGTAGTGATGGGTGTGGAAGCCGAAGCTGGCGAACACCACGACCCTTACGAAGTTATTCTCGATAAAGCCAAGGCGAAAGCCGGCGTCAAAATCGACAGTGGATTGAAAGTGGAAGACCTTCAGGACGTGGTCGCCAAATTCAAAGCGCTGATCAAAAAACGTGCTGGCTGCGATTTTCCACAAGACCCACGCGAGCAACTCGAAGGAGCCGTTGGCGCTGTGTTCATTTCATGGAACAACGACCGCGCGAAAGTGTATCGTCGTAAATATCACATTCCCGCTTCTTGGGGAACGGCGGTGAACGTGCAGGCGATGGTATTTGGTAATACCGGAAAAACCTCAGGAACCGGCGTGGCATTCACCCGTGACCCTGCGACTGGCGAAAACGTATTCTATGGCGAATACCTCATCGACGCTCAGGGCGAAGACGTGGTGGCCGGTGTGCGCACACCAAAACCGATCATCAAAATGGCAAAGGACTTGCCCAAATCGCATAAAGAGATTTTGAAAGTTCGCAGCATTTTAGAAAAACATTTTCGCGATGTGCAGGACGTTGAGTTCACTGTCGAAGATGGCAAGCTCTGGATGTTGCAGACCCGTAACGGCAAGCGCACTGGATTTGCTGCGGTTCATATCGCTGTAGATATGGTGAAAGAAAAATTGATCACCCCGGCTGAGGCTGTTTCGCGCATTCCTGCTGGAGATCTGGACCAACTGCTGGCACCTATTTTTGATTCGACTGCAGAAAAGAAAGCCAAACGCATCGGCAAAGGATTGCCAGCTGGCCCCGGCGCCGCTTCAGGAAGAATCTTCTTTCACGCTGAAGACGCAGTTAAAGCAGCGGCTAAAGGCGACAAGGTCGTCTTGACCCGCATTGAAACTTCTCCGGAAGATTTACGCGGCATGATCGCAGCGGAAGGCATCCTCACTTCACGTGGTGGGGTTTCTTCACACGCAGCATTGGTCGCTCGTCAGATGGGCAAAATCTGCGTCTGTGGTGCTTCGGAACTAGTGATCGACTACAACAAAAAGACCGTCTCTGCGAATGGAGTGACTTTGAAAGAAGGCGATTACATCTCTGTCAATGGAACCACTGGTGCGATTTACGCCGGTCAGCTCAAGACTGCTCCGTCAGAAGTGATTCAAGCAGTGCTTGGAGGTAGTAAAAAAGCGCTCAAGAGCCCGACTTACACAAAGTATGCTCAGCTGATCACTTGGGCGGACAAATTCCGCAAGCTAGGCATCCGCACCAACTCCGATTCTCCGGAGCAGGTTCGCAACGCTATCGCATTCGGCGCAGAAGGCATCGGCCTTTGCCGCACCGAGCACATGTTCTTCGAAGGCAACCGCATCGACGCAGTGCGTCAGATGATTCTGGCTGACAACGAAAAAGATCGTCGTAAAGCAGTGAAGAAACTTTTGCCTTTCCAGAAGAAAGACTTCATCGGCATCTTCGAAGCACTCGATGGCCGTCCGGCTACGATTCGTTTGTTGGATCCACCATTGCACGAATTCTTGCCGCACACTAAAGAGCAGCAGAAAGAATTGGCCAAAAAACTCAAACTCAAACCAGCCGACATTCTTCGTCGAGTTGAAGAGTTGCACGAGTTCAACCCAATGCTGGGTCACCGTGGTTGTCGTCTCGGAATCGTTTATACCGAGATCACCGAAATGCAGGCGCGCGCCATTTTTGAAGCCGCTGTCGAAGTGCAGAAAAAAGGCATCAAAGTGCATCCTGAAGTGATGGTTCCATTGGTTGGATTCGCCAAAGAATTCGAATTGCAGAAAGCAATCATCGATCAGGTGGCTGCGGATGTGCGTAAGGAAAACAAATTGCGTGCGAGCCAGTTGAAATACCAGGTTGGTACCATGATCGAAATTCCACGCGCTTGTCTCACCGCAGATGAGATCGCGAAGTCAGCTGAGTTCTTCAGCTTTGGAACCAACGATCTGACCCAGACCGGTCTCGGCATGAGCCGTGATGACAGCGCAGGCTTCCTTCCTCACTACGAAGAAGAAGACATCATCACCACCAATCCATTTGCTACGCTCGATCAGGGCGGCATTGGCAAGTTGGTTGAGATGGGCGTCAAGCTTGGTCGCAAAGCTCGCAAGGACCTCAAGATCGGTATTTGTGGAGAACACGGCGGCGATCCGAAGTCGGTTCAGTTCTTCCACCGTGCTGGATTGAATTATGTTTCTTGTAGCCCATTCCGTATCCCGATTGCCAAACTGGCAGCGGCACAGGAAGCGCTGAAAGACAAAGCCAAGTAAGCTTGGTTTTTAAAAATCAAAACAAAGGGCGGCCGCGAGGTCGCCCTTTTTTTGTTTAGGTTGGAGCGTGACGTAAAAATGTTTGCCGCGAGGTTAACGGGTTGCTACTCTGCGGACAATGAACGCTGATCAAAAAGCCGCACTGTTAATTGTTATATTACTTCAGGTTCACGTTTGCGATACGCTCGCCGAACCGGTCGACAAGCTTTCAAAATCCATTGGTCAGCTTGGTCAGGAGATTACGTGGGTCGATGTGCCAGATTCGGATGGGTTGGTGCATGCCGTTCAGTTCAGCCGGGACGGTCGCTTGTTTCTGACTCCGAATGAATCATTTTTTCCGAAACGCGGACTCACTGCGCAAGGTTCTGGAACAGTTCCGGACGTGGCGAATTTAAACGGGGGCACCAGTTTTGCTGCCATTGGCAAATGGGATCCGGGCGATTCGGCTGAGTGGGGAATCTGGTTGGCTAAGCCGGGAGATATCACGCTGAATCTTCGTATGAGCGGGGGCAGTTCAAGCAGCCGTTTCACTGTATCACTCGGGAAACAACAATCGAAAAGTTTCACTTTGAGTTCGGATAATAATGGGAAGGAGACCGGGCTTGCAGCCACGGTGACATTTCGAATTACCGAGCCGGGCAGGCATTCCATCGTGATTATGTGTGACGAGGGCGGTCGAGGGGCCGCTTTGAACTGGGTCGAAATTTCCGGCGGAGCGGCTGAAGGTGGAGGAGTGCTTCGCAAGCGTTGGCGACCGGCGGCGGCGCACACAAAATTTACCAGTTCGCGTTCTCCGGACCGGGTTCGGCTGTGGGTCATGGAAATGGATGCGGTTCCTGGTGATCTTGATTTTTACTGCCCCATTACTACTCCCTTTGGATATTATGGGCCGACCTGGAATGCGGATGGAACAGTGAACACAGGTTTTAATTTTTCACTCTGGTCTTTTAGGCGAGGGGAAAATGAGCCGCCAATCGAACAGCTTTCACATCTCCTGGCTATCGGAAATCGACAAGCGAAGTTTAGCGGATTTGATCACGAGGGCACGGGAGTGAAAATTCGTGATTGGGAACCACTCGAAGATCGGCAGGGGCAGAGCCAGGGCTTAGCTTTGCGCGTCGAACCCGGCGAGACTTACGACACCTATTATAGCTACTTTTATGCAAGCGACGAGAAGCGCTGGAGACTGTTTGGAGTTGGAAATAAATACAACAAGGGAAGGCCGCTGAAATCACTCACGGTCGGCAGCTTTGTTGAAGTTCCCGGTCCGCCAGCAGTGCAACGTACGGGAGTGTGGGAACGCAGAATGCGTTATCGTGGGTGGGTCATGAATGACAAGGGCAAGTGGTATTCACTGGACCAAATGTCAGGTGGGGATATCGATAAAAAAACCGGGCTCACCTACACTGAACGCGGGCAGTCTGAAGACGGGTGGTTTTATTTGCAGACCGGTGGTTGGTATTTTCGTAAAGTTAGGGATGGCGACGGTGTTAAACTGCGAGACCGGTCGGACAAGTCGGATGTTGAATATCTGAACCCTGAAGACATCGCATTTTTGAGCACCGTTCCTAGTGAGGTCGAGGTGACTAAGATCGAACGATCCGGTGATCAAGTTCGGGTGTCATTCACTGTTCGTAACGTAAGCGAGAAAGCCAAAGTGACGATTCACTGGGGCGATACCGAGGGGCTTACTTTTGCAGAGCGGTGGCAGCATGGAGCTGATATTGTCGAAATGGTTAAGGAGGGCGAGAACCAGATTGTATTGAAAAAGGTTCCGTCGGCAAAAGCGATTTTAGTTCGGGCGCTTCTACAGAATGACGAAGGCCAATTCTGGTCAGCAAAAACCATCAAAGCGAAATAGTTTCAGCCCTATTTCTTCTTCGGTTTTCTCGGAGGTGGACCTTCCCCACTCGTGCCCCATTTGGCTCGACGGTCGGCTTCGTGGAGGGTGCGCTTTTCGTCGTAGTAGACGCCGGCTTCTACCGGGGTGTGTTCCCGTTTCGCAAAGGCCTGCATTTCTTTCATCAGCTCCGGGTGCTGATCTGCGACACTGGTGGTTTCACTGATGTCTTTCTTGAGATCGTATAATTCCCACGGCGAGTTGGGTTTCATTTGGATCGCTTTCCAATGATCTTTACGCACTGCGACCTGTCCGCGGTATTCCCAGTAGAGTTTATCGTGTTGTTGTTGTTTTTTGCCCGCGGCTTTTTCACCGATCAGGGTGGGGAGAATTGAGAGTCCGTCGAGATCATCAGGGGATTTGGCTCCTGCGATGTCAGTCAGAGTGGGGAAAACATCCACCTGATTAAAAAGCAGATCGCTGACCTGTCCGCCTTTGATTTTCCCTGGCCATTGTGCCAGAAAAGGGATGCGCAATCCGCCTTCGTAGAGATTTCCCTTGTGGCCACGGAATTCAACTCCGGTTTTGGGGTTCACATTCGGGCCGAAAAACCCGCGCGGACGTTCTTTGCTGGGGAAGTAATCCTGACCACCGTTGTCACCGGTGAAAAAGACGATGGTATTATCATCGATCTTGAGTTCGGCGAGCAGGTCGAGAACCTGGCCGAGATTGTCATCCACCATGCTGACCATGGCGGCGTAGTTTTTGATATCCTGATTGATAGAGGGATCCTTGATCCAGCTAGCTCCTTCATAATGTCTCCACGCTGGGTGATCCTTCGGAATATCCCACATGCCGTGGGGAGGGGTGATCGGCAGGTAACAGAAAAAAGGTTTGTCTTTGTTTTGGCGAATGAAATCGAGCCCTTCTTTGATGATTTCCGTGTGGGTATAAGTCTCACCATGA
This sequence comes from Verrucomicrobiota bacterium, assembly GCA_013152075.1. Lineage (GTDB taxonomy): Bacteria > Verrucomicrobiota > Verrucomicrobiia > Verrucomicrobiales > DEV007 > JAADHD01. The sequence continues at coordinate 8,228 of JAADHD010000127.1, forward strand.
CGGCCGCCTTTATTACCTTTCAACGGAACTTCCTTACTGTTGCGGATCAGATAGGGAGGGTAGTAGGAGTGGGCATGAACCTGGTCGTAGTAACCGAAAAACACATCGAAGCCGTGTTTTTCCGGCACCCCGGAGGAACCCCGCCCGCCAGCTCCCCACTTGCCGAAACCGCCGGTTGCGTAACCTTTGGTTTTGAGGGCAGAGGCAATGGTCGCTTCACCCGCTCGTATCGGGGAGCCTCCGTCATTGGCCCTTAACGAAGCGTGGCCGGAATGTTTGCCGGTCAACATTTGTCCGCGTAGTGGCGCGCAGACCGGGGAAGCCGCGAGCGCCTGGGTGAAGCGGATGCCGTCCTTCGCCATCTGGTCGATGCGTGGAGTTTTGATGTAGGGATTTCCCATGTGGGAAAGCTCGTAGTAAGCGAGTTCGTCAGACATGATGTAGACGATATTAGGGGGCTGGTCTGCGCTGGAGGCAGAGCTTGCCAGCGTGAAGAGCAAAGCGGGCAGTAAAAATAAGCGGCGCAGGAAGGTTGACGGAAGGTTTGCAGTCATGGTGGATGTTTTAGAGTGTAACAGCGAAGGTGCTTCGAATGAGAGCTTGTGTAAATGGCGCGATTGCGCTTCAAGGATTCGTGGGATTATGACCCATTGACGGACGCCCGAGCCGATCATCCCTACCAAGATCGTTTGATTCGTCTGTTGCGAGGTAGGGGCATGCGGGTTGGACGCTTTGCTCAACCCTCCGGGTTGCCTGTCTCTCCCGCGGCCGCGGGATCGGCTGCATGACCGCGATTAATGACTTGGTATCAAGTTTGGCCAAAGTTAAATATTTTTGCTTTCTTATCCTGACAGGGAGGCAACCTTGTTTAAAGATTCCCCTTATGAAAGCTTATTTGTGTCTTGTTGTCTTCCTGGTGTCTGTTTGTCTCGCCGTCCCGGAGAATGTAATAGCGGTAGAATCGTCGTCTTCCCTCAAAGCGGGTGCTGCTAAGGTAGATGTCACTCCGGTTAAATTTCCCTCCATTTGCGGAGGCACGATGGTGGAGTTGTGGTATGACAAGGTTCTTGATCCGCTATCTGCACGGTGTTTTGTCATTGCGAGCGAAGAGACCACTATGGCGATAGCGATTGTGGATTCCAACATGATTCCGCGTTCGGTGTGCGATGAGGCGAAAAAACTGGCCCATGCAAAAACCGGGATCCCGATCAATCGCATATTGATATCAGCAACACACACCCACGCGGCTCCGAGCGTGATGAATTTTGCTCTAGGGCTGAGTGCCGATGCAGATTACGCTAAAATGTTGTCTGCGAAAATTGCCGATGGAATTGCTCAAGCTCATGCCAGGTTGAAACCGGCAAAGGTCGGCTGGACGGTTTTTGAGGCACCGGAGTTCACCCATTGCCGGCGTTGGGTTCGTGCGCCGGATAAATATCAGACTGACCCTTTCGGAAAAACAACAACACGTGCATCTATTGGAAAAGCGGAACATGAGGCGGGCCCGGTGGATGAGCAATTGTCCCTGCTGAGTTTTGTTTCGCTGGAAGATGATCAGCCGATCGCTTTACTGGCGAATTTTTCGATGCATTATTTCCGCTACAAACCGGGAGGGTTCTCGGCTGATTATTTTGGTCTTTTCAGTGATGCTCTGGCCGAAAAAATTGTACCGGATGCCAAAGGCGGCGACAACATGCTGGTCGCGATGTCACAAGGAACCAGCGGTGATTGTGGTTGGCAAAATCATGCAGGCCCCTCCAAGTATCCCAACATGGCAGAGTATTCCACCAAGCTGGCAGATAGGGCTTACCAGGCCTATCTGAAAATTGAATACCGCGAGAAGGTTCCTCTGGTCATGGCGGAATCCAAACTTCTGGTCACGCGCCGTCTTCCCAGCAAGGAAAGGCTCGCTTGGGCAGAAAAAATCAATCAGGCCCGGGGGGATAAACGTCCGGGAAACACCTCGGAAGTTTATGCAGAGCAGGCGACCTGGATCGATCAGAACCAGGCGGAAGAATTAGTGCTGCAAGTTATTCGTGTGGGGGAGATCGCGATAACAGCCATGCCGAATGAAGTTTACGGCGTGACAGGGTTGAAGCTGAAAGCCCAGAGTCCCTTTAAAGCTACTTTTAATCTGTCACTCGCCAATGGGGCAGCAGGCTACATCCCTCCGCCGGAACAACATTATCTTGGCGGATACACCACCTGGCCTTCCCGAACCGCGGGTCTTGAAGTTCAGGCCGAGCCAAAAATTGTGAATTCTTTGCTGGGTATGTTAGAGGAAATTTCGGACGGTAAAAAGCGCAAGGTTCTCACGACGGATTTTTACACCGAGCAGCAACGCCAATCTTTAAAAGATGCGCATACTGCTGATAACAATGCTGAGAATCGGGGAGCGAACCGAAAAAAATAAGATGAAAAACCACCTACGAAATATTTTATGCATCGCCTTGTTGGCCCTTGGGTCTGGAGAGGGATACGCCGAAGACCTGTTGGGCTTCGATGCCACAGCTTCTAAAGCCCAGCGTAGTCTTGAAGAAAAATACGATGCCAGACTCAGTGCCAAAGACATGGACGCATGGTTGAAACATATGTCGGCCAAACCGCATCACGCGGGATCGATAGAAAGCAAAGAAGTTGCTGAGTTCATTGCGGGAAAGTTCAAGGCCTGGGGCTACGAGATTAAAATCGAGGAGTATCAGATTTTGCTGCCGACTCCTGTAGAGCGAAAATTGGAACTCCTCGCGCCCAAAAAGTTTACCGCATCGCTGCGAGAGGATTCGCTCAAGGAAGATGCCAGCACTTCGGTGCGGGATAATTTATTGCCGCCCTATAATGCCTTCTCGGTCGATGGTGATGTCGAGGGAGAGTTGGTCTTCGTGAACTATGGCATCCCGGAGGATTATGAAATCCTCGAACGCAATGGTATCAGTGTGAAAGGAAAAATCGCCATCGCCAAATACGGCAAGTCGTGGCGCGGGATCAAGCCGAAGCTGGCGGGTGAGAAAGGGGCAATTGGCACGATCATTTATTCAGATCCGGCGGATGACGGCTATGGAGCAGGCGACGCTTATCCCAAGGGGCCCTTCAAACATGAGAGCGGAGTGCAGCGAGGATCGGTGATGGATATGCCGACTTATCCCGGTGACGTGTTGACGCCTGGAGTGGGAGCGACCAAAAACGCCAAGCGTCTTGCGATCGACAAAGCACCGACGATTACGAAAATCCCTGTGCTTCCCATATCCCATCGTGACGCCTTGCCTTTACTCGCGGCAATGGGTGGTGCGGTTGTGCCGGCGGAATGGCGCGGTGCGTTGCCGATCACTTACCATTTTGGCCCGGGGCCGGCACGGGTTCGGCTCAAGGTGAAATTCAATTGGGAAATGATCACCGCCTATGATGTCATTGCAAAATTGGAAGG
>JAADHD010000059.1 GCA_013152075.1 Verrucomicrobiota bacterium
TTCGTAGCCGATAATATATCGATACTTTTAATTTCATCCTTCACATCAACAGCAATCGAGCTGCCAGTAAATATGAAGTAAAATAAAAGCCCTACCGACAAATGAATGCCTCTGAGATCTTTTTGGATTGTACAAACTTGTTTCTGTAAAAGAGATTTAGACATGGAAGTAAAAATTGGTTGTTGAAGTTGGTCGGTTTTCGGGAGTTGCTTGTAAGGCTATTTCGGGTGATACAACTTCGTTGGCTTTTACATTTTTCTGCAACAAAACGCTACTCTGCTCAATGCTCTGCTTCGTATACAACTCCCACTGGAGCAAAGGCTTTGAAGAACAAACGTTTTTCATCCTCTTTAAAATACAAATTCAAGTTCCCCGTCGCATTCTTGTATCTCCACATCGTCAACGCTGTGTCGTTTGGAATTTTATCCCAGAATTCCTCTTCCGGACCCCAAATCGGACCTTTGGTTTTGGTGATGGCTAATATCTCGTAAGGCTCGCCCAGAATTCTTTTCACATCCTCTTTCGTTTGTCCAGCTTGCACCCGCAAAAAAAGGTTCTCCTTTTTATCACCACAGGAAATCGAGAAAATTACACCCACGATGAAAATGAACGCATAACTGATTTTCATATTATGAATTAGCTCACTGGTCAGAGTTTTTGGAAGCCGCCACCGGAGCCCCACGAAATTCCACCGCAAGCTGGATTTTATCATCACCAAGATGAAAGCCTTCAACGCCAAGGGAATATTCACCGCCATCAGACCCGGTTATAGACACTTCACCTTTTTGAAAATCCCTGATGACAATCGATGGAGAAATGACATCGATTGCCTCGCCATCCTTTGGCAACAACATCGTGTTTTGCTCTATGACAATCACAGCTTGGCCTTTTTCTCCTGCTAAAGATTTGACCGTCAAAAAAGTAAGCCCCATGGAGCCATCAGCTTGTTCATCACACAACATCGATTGACCCGACTCAAAAACTTCGATGACCTTGCGGCTTTTATCCAAAGGCTCAAAGAGCGCTGCGTATTCCCTAAAATCCTGCTCAGAGAGCTGACTCTGCTCAACGATGACAGAACCTGACGGCTTCATCGGGACTTCTTCCCGGGATGAAGCCGATGTAGAAGTAGCAGGCGGCATCCTGTTCCGCGGCCTCTCACGCGGAAACATCACAAACAGCAAGCCGCCCAATAGGCCGGCCAGTGCAATAGCGCCTATTTTTCGATAATCAATCACCCTACTGCTTACAAAAACTTCGTCACACCCGGCACTGCCACCTTGGCTTCTGGCGGAGTCCCCTCCCAAGTGTATGCAGACGGCACCAAGGCCTCTTTAGAATTCAACGCCTGTTCGAAAGTCAGGTTCTGCCCGGTATAAGCCGTCATCCGCGCCATGATCGCCATAAGAGTACTCTTTGCCATGTATTCTCCGTTATTGATCACATTACCATTTCGCAAGGCGGCAAAAAAGGCGTCGTGTTCGAGTTGGTGGCTGTCGACCTCCTTACGCGACCGTGGTGCTTGCCAGGGATTCTCTCCCTCAATGGCGGTTTTGCGTCGAGTCAAACTCGCTGTGCCTTTGGTGCCTGTAATGAAGGTGCCGCTCTCCGGCGTGCAACTTTTCCAATGACGTGTGCCCGCATAAGCGCGCAAGTTGTTGCCATAGTCATAAGTTGTTTCGAAGTGATCGTATATATGGCCGTGATCCGACCCCGTACGAACTTGACGCCCACCGGTTCCGTAACAACGCTCCGGATACTTGTCTCCATTCGCCCAAGCCATCTGATCGAGCTGATGCACAAACTGCTCAACATTAAAATCCCCTGACAACCAGGTAAAATAATACCAGTTACGCATCTGGTATTCCATCTCCGTCATGCCCGGTTGACGCGCACGGGTCCACACTCCGTTGGCGTAACGCACCGCGTGCATCGTCACGATATCTCCGATCGCTCCGTCGTGAATCCGCTTCATAAATTCCTGAGCCTTCTTTGAATACCGAGTGTTGAGTCCCGACACGATGTAGAGTCCTTTTTGTTTGGCCAATTCTGTGGTTTCCAAAACCGAACGAACACCCGGCCCATCCACTGCCACCGGTTTTTCAACAAACACATGTTTACCCGCATCGATACAGGCACGCAATTGCATCGGTCGAAAGTGGGGTGGTGTTGCGAGCAAGACCACATCCACTCCCGAATCGATCACTCGTTGATAAGCATCAAAACCCACAAACTGTTTGTCCGCATCGACAAGGACTCGATCTTTGATGTCCGGCTGTTTTTGCAAGGTCCCCAATCCAAGCTTCAATCGATCCTCAAAGGCATCGGCGACCGCCACCAGTTGGTTGCCATCGTCAGCACGTAGCGCTTGTGCCGCAGCTCCACTGCCGCGTCCCCCACAACCCACCAGCCCAATTTTAATCTTATCGCTACCAGCCGCCCAAGCGCTACGGGAGATTGGCAAGGTCGCCGCCACAGCTGCACCGACCGTACTTGCGGACTGCATGACAAATTTTCGCCGGCTCGGTAAATTCGAGGACACCTCATTCTTTGCTAATTCTTTTTTCATAGGGATTTATTGCGAACGACATACGCTAAGCACGAGTAAGCCCACGCGCAAGAACCTGAATCATACAAGCTTTCCACAGAGCCGCAGGAATGTGGGACAGATTTGCAATCTGTGTTTTTCATAGCGGGGCAGTCGCCCCGGAGGCCTTCACCTCCCCGACAAGCGGATCGATTGCCCTACAATCCTCCCTCGCATGCATTTTTCTACTCACCTCCCCCCNNNCTCGCTACGACAATGCTTTGTCCGGCCGGACAAAGCATTGTCGTAGCGAGAAGTTCCGCCAACGGGCAATCAATTGAGTAATATTAACGTATCCTGTAGTTCGTTCACATCACCATCTCCGCGAGGCAACGTGTCCGTTAGTTGTTTCCCTGCCTCGGCAATCACCTTGCAGATGGCGTCCGACGGATGACCTTGTTGCAGCTCAGAAGTCAGCTGATGACAAAGTTTATCCAAAAATTCCTGGCCGAACTTGTCCAGAATTTCTTGATCCCCGAAAACAACCGCCATGCTTTCGAACAGAGAAACGTAGATCAACAATCCGGTGGAATCGCTGGTATGGTGAACCCGTTTGTCGAAAAATATCTCACTCGCTCGTGCAGTGACTTGCTTACGCATCTGCTTGCGTGGTGTGAACAACAATCGAAGCCAGGCGATGCGGCTCGCGATAACAACCCCTGCGATAAATGCAAAAAAGACGACCGCCATCATGACAAACACTCCAGAAAAAACTGACCGCCCTCCCCATGAACCGGGCTCGCTTACCT
>JAADHD010000158.1 GCA_013152075.1 Verrucomicrobiota bacterium
TGATGGGAGGGCATGCCAGGGCATCCGAGCTCGCCAAAAGCTTGTTACGTTTTAAAGACGTGATGCTGGTGGGATTTTTCCTGACAATAGGGATGATGGGTTTCCCCGATTTACGCGGCTTGATGATTGCAGGGATTCTTGCTTTGGTGCTGGTGCCGTTGAAAACGCTATTATTTTACCGTTTGTTCACACGGTCAAAACTGCGCTCGACGACGGCGTATTATGCATCACTGTCGCTGGCAAATTTCAGTGAATTCGGTTTGATCGTTGGCAGTGTAGCGGTGGGTGCCGGATGGATAGAGAAAGAAGCGATGGTGATTTTGGCGATGGCGCTGGCTTTGTCGTTTGTGTTCTCATCCTGGGCGAATTCGAGGGCCCATGTGGGATTTGAAAAATTTGGAAACATTCTTAAGCGGTGGCAATCGGACGAGCGTCTGCCGGGCGATGGATTTCTAGATCCCGGAAATGCGGATTTGGTGGTCATCGGGATGGGGCGAGTGGGCGCCAGGACTTATGAAACTTTGAGTGAGCGATTCGGCCGGGAAGTGATAGCGGTGGATGCTGATTCAGAGGTTGTGGCAGGGCATCGTGAGTTGGGGCAGAATGTCATCAATGGAGATGCTACAGATCGCGATTTCTGGGAGCGGTTTCGATTAAGGCAAATCAGAGTGGTCATGCTAACCTTGCCGAGGAAAACTGAAAATCAGAATGTGGCATTGCATCTTCGCCGATGGGGATTCAAAGGCACGATCGCTGTGGCGGCGCGCTATGAAGGTCACGTTGCCGAGCTTGAAGCTTCAGGAGTCGATTATGCTTATAATTATTACGCTGATGCCGGGGAAGCTTTTGCTCTGGCAGTGTGCGGTAAGTATCTGGAAGATGATGAGGAAGTGTAGGTTGTGCTTGAGTTTGCATCAATAATCCGGCATGGGTTAGAGTATGAATGGGATACGATTATTGATAGTTGCTTTGGCTTTGAGCTCTTGGTCTTGCGAAACTTTGCAGCAAGATGGATCTCCCAAGGAAAAGCCTGAGCCGAAGACGCTTAGAGATATTGATGTCAGTGATTTGCCGGAGGAATATGTGCCGAACCTGCGTCCGGTGATCACTTACTATGTCGACGACATGGCAAACAGTCAGTTTACATTTTCTGACCAAATCGGGGATTACCGAGTGGAGTTGTATCATAACAATAATTACCGTTTTACGGCGACGGCAAAAGACAAGTCGAGGAGCGATAGCCGGGAAGGGCTCTGGAAATGGCACCGGGCAGGCCCTGACCAAGGGTTTTTGATGTTGGGAAGTCGCCGATGGTTTTTGAATTTCACTTCCCTGGAGAAAGCGACAGCGACTACAAAAGGGGATAATCGCACTTTTGAGCTGAAATTTTCCCACATGTAGAGGTGTATGACACAAGATAAACTTGTGTGGTGTTGGGTTTTAATATAATGTTCTCACAAGCATCAGGAGTGGTTTTGCTCGAAAGAGTGGGATCCGGCAACCTGGCGATGGAGAAGCCAAGGTGCCTTGGAAGCAGAAATGTTTCCGATGTGCGAGTAGTCCGGTTTGTGAGAACGGGGTGAGCTCGAACAGAAATTCTCCAAGGGAGCGAAAAAGAATTTTCGATGACCGCCGATCCTGATGAGGACGGCGGTTTTTTTGTGTTCTGTTTCGATCTCTGAAAAGAACTGGTGTGATTGGATAAAACAATAACCAAATCACATAACATGACCTACGAAGACATATTACAAGGGGCGGCAGGGATAGCTGCCAATGATATTGGAGCCAGTGATGATCAAAAAGATCGTTTAGCGCTAAGGGTGGATTCTGCAAATCCAGATCACCACTTATGGAACAACCGAGGCACCTGGTGGTGTCACTTCACTTTGCACAAGGCTGATTATACCGCGCAGAGAGTAAGGGTATCGCTCAAGACACGGGATCAGTTTGAAGCACGTTTAAGACGTGACGAGGTCCTGGCGGCGATCGCTTGATGGTGGGGTTGGAATCCGGATAGAAAATGAATACGGAAATACTCAAATGCAAAGCCTCAAGTAAGGTGGGAGGAGGGCAATCCGTCCGGACAAGGGGAAAGTCACCTTTGCCACGAAATTTTAATCAATGGCCTTTGCCCATGCGGTTAAGGTTTCTGACCCAGCGGGGGTATTAGCTTAGATTCAGAGGGTGGTTTTTTTTGTCGTAAACAGAAGAGGCCGGGCCAACGATCAAGGGGTCGGGGGTACCCAGGGAATCGGCGCCTTTGTCCGGATAGTCAAGGTTGTGCAGGAAATGACGCATGCATTCGATGCGTGCGCGCTTTTTGTCATCGGACTTGATCACTGTCCAGGGTGCGTCAGCAGTATCGGTGTAGAAAAACATCGATTCTTTGGCGCGGGTATAGTCGTCCCAGCGATTTAAAGACTCCATATCAATCGGGCTGAGCTTCCATTGTTTGAGAGGGTCCGTTTTGCGGGCGTGGAAGCGTCGCAGTTGTTCCAACCGACTGACAGAAAACCAATATTTATTGAGCGTGACGCCGGCGTTGGTGATCATGCGTTCCAGCAAGGGGCATTGACGTAGGAAGTCGAGATACTCCACTGAATTACAGAATCCCATGACTCGTTCGACGCCGGTGCGGTTGTACCAGGAGCGGTCAAAAAAGACCATTTCTCCATTGGTAGGCAGGTGTCGTATATAACGTTGAAAATACCATTGACCGCGTTCTTTGTCGCTTGGTTTTTCCAAAGCCACGACATGGGCGGTGCGGGGATTGAGGTGCTCCATGAAACGCTTGATCGCGCCGCCTTTGCCGGCGGCATCGCGACCTTCAAAAATGGTCACAATTTTCTCTGCCCCGTCACTGACCCAGCGCTGAACCTTTAATAACTCGGCTTGCAAGCGCAGCTTCTGTTGCTCGTATTCCTTGGTGCTGAGTTTATTTTTGTAAGGGTAGATCCCCTTTTCGTAATTGACCTCGAGGGTGACTTCATTGGTCAGACCTTTGGTGATTCGTTTGGAATCGATCAACTCTGAAAGGTCAGCAAATTCGGTTTCCAGGGCTTTTTCGTTCTCTTCTGGATCTGAAAAATCAGGGGCAATGTGTTGGTAGGGATCATCCAAATCGACATCTGACATTTCAGGAGCGTGCCCGTTTTCTTGTTTTGCTGGTGTCGATTCTGTGACGGAGGTTTCCTCTGAATTCAATTTAAGAGTCTTGTTTTTGGGCTTGCTCATAGGTTTTACCAGAGTTTACGTCGCTTAATGATGAAAGGAAACTCTAATCCGAGTGGGAAATAAAGGTGCTTGCAGTGGCCTATAACCGAACCCAGTCTTTGAGCTGCGGATGTTCGAAAATCATCGTTTCCTGAATGGTGAGATCCATGCCGGCCTGCGCTTCCATGGCTCGCTCGAACATCGCGTGGGCAATTCCCATATCGACATAAGCCAGGCCGACGGCGTTAAAATAGATGCGCTCGTCATCGGATTCACGTCCGGGCTTTTCTCCGGTAACGAGGTCAACGAGATTGCCGTGGATGTCTTTGTCAGTGAGTTCGCCATCTTTATACATCCGCGCTAGGGTCTGGGTGCGGTGCTTGACCGTGTTCCAGTCATCACAAACGATTTTGTCGCATTGAGCGGCGACGGCGTATTCATCCTCCCAGCCGCCGATGTGTGAATAAAAGCAGCCTTTTTTCATCCACTCGGCCTTCAAAAGGGGGGCTTGAGCGCTGCTGGCAGTGACAATGATGTCGGCTCCTGCAGTGGCTTTTTGAAGATCGGTATCGGCGGCGACAAATCTCAAGCCAGGTAAAACGAGTGACATTTCCTTGATGAATTGAATTTCTTCATCATTGCTTTTTGCTCCAATACGGCATTCTTCAAGTGAGGGAAGAACAGCTTTCATTGCGATCAGGTGCATTTTTGCCTGTTCGCCGGAGCCGATAAAGCCGATGGATTTAGAATCAGCGCGGGCGAGATGTTTGGCGGCGAGGGCCCCCATGGCTCCGACGCGAATGTTTGAGCATAGTGAGCCTTCCATGAAGGCGATGGGAAAACCGTGTTCAATCTCCGACAGGAGGATGACTGCGGAGAGGTTTTGTAATCCGTGCAGTATGGGGTTGAGAGGAAAGACCGATACCCATTTAACGCCGCAAAACTTTTCTTTGATGAAGGTGACAGGCTGGCAATTGATTCGCTCCTGAGTGTTGTCGTTAAAAGTCTGGACGATTTTTTCCGGGAAAAAAATGTCGCCGTTCTTATAGGCGGTTAGTGTATTTTCGGCAGCTTCAATGGCGAGTTTAAAATCAAGACATCCGGCCATTAACAGGTCTTCCTGTGAAAGGAAGCGGCATCCGATGCGATGAGAAGAAAATTCGGATTCGCTTAGATTCGTATTCATAAAACCATCGTAATCCTGACAGCAAATCCGTCTCCGCGTGCATTGCTGGAGTCAGCGCGTATATTGCCGAGCTTAGGCTCAAAAGAGCTTAAAAGGTCACTGATGCGAGTGTCACTTTGGGGAGGGGATTTCGTAATATTATAAAGAGGGTGTTTGTTGCATCCGAAAAATACGAATATACAAATGAACAGCCTGTCTCGATCTCTCGTGCGGTAAGTGTTTTTTTCACCATTTCCTCGTCGCGAGCTCAATAGGTTTTTTAACTTGAGCAACAGGGAGGTAACGAGTGACAGAGCGTAGCCAGGAGAGGATTGGTGTAAGTTTTGGTTTGGTCCAGAGGTTGTACTTGCTCGTAGGCTATGAGTTTTCTTTCGAAGCAACGCCAGCTAGCTTTACGCATTGGCGAAATTGAGATATGAATGGTAAGCGAATGATGAATTATAGAATATCTAATGATGTACGCAGATAAATTGCTAAACCCGCCCTTTTTGAGGATGAATCTAATTCTGTTGATCTTTTTAACAGGTTCTAAAGTCTTCCTCCTCTCATCGGTGCAAGCCGTTGATCCAGTAAGTGGCGAGAATTGGCCGCAATTTCGAGGGCCTCATGCACGTGGTGTCGCAGAGAGCGGGAATATTCCGGCACAATGGTCGGCTACGAATAATGTTGAGTGGAAAGTGGACATCCCAGGTCGCGGATGGTCCTCGCCGATTGTTTGGGGGGATCGAGTATTTCTCACTACAGTAATTAATCATGGTGAGACTGAGCAGTTGAAAAAAGGACTTTATTTTGGCGGGGATCGTCATGAGGTGTCAAAAACCGAGCATGAATGGAAGGTGTTATGCCTATCTCTCACCTCTGGAAAATTATTGTGGGAGAGATCCGTTCACAAGGGAGTTCCTCCGACACCGATTCATATCAAAAATAGTTACGCGTCTGAAACCCCTGTCACGGACGGAGAATATGTTTATGCTTGTTTTGGAAATGTTGGGATTTTTTGCTTAGACTTTAAGGGTAAAGAAATCTGGAGCTATCCGTTAAAGGTTAATCCCACAAGACTTGATTACGGCCCTTCGGCTTCACCTGTCATAAATGGTGATCGAATTTATTATGTTAGTGATAATGATAGAAAATCATATTTATTGGCTCTCAATAAACGGACAGGCAGACAAATTTTCAGGGTGCTTCGCAACGAAAAAACAAATTGGTCAACGCCTTATATTTGGAAAAATACAAAACGGACTGAAATCGTAACTGCAGGAACAGCGGCCATTAGGAGTTATAGCCTTGAAGGGAAAGAACTTTGGGAAATCACTAATATGTCGAGTCATACGATTGCGACACCATATGAGGCTGAAGGCTTGCTATATGTCAGTTCTGGCTATATCGGGGACAAAGTAAAACCATTTTACGCAATTAAACCCGGAGGGCGCGGTGACATTACTTTGTCTAGAGGGCAGACAAACAGTGATTTTGTTGCTTGGTCAAATTTTAAAATTGCGCCATACAATCCGAGCACCCTAGTCCACGGTGGTTTTCTATATGTGCTTCTCGACCGAGCAATATTTAGTTGTTTCGACGCGAAGACTGGTGTTGTTCATTACAATGGCCAACGATTGCCCCGCAGTGTGGGGATCACGGCCTCACCGTGGGCGAGTGGTAATCACATATATTGTCTGAACGAAGATGGCGTGTGCTACGTGTTGAGGGCGGGAAAAGATTTTCAAATAATGCATCGGAACGTCCTTGGTCGGGATGATTTGTGTATGTCTAGTCCTGCGCTAGCCGGTGATCGTTTACTTATCCGAACGGATAAGCGATTATATTCGATTCGAAATAAATGAATTATTTTAACTGTTATGATAGAGATAGGTTGAGGTGGGTGGATAAAGTCATGTAGATGGTCAGGGGAGTTGAACTGGATTTCTTTTTCTGATTCTTACGTCCATAAACTGCGTTGTTGATTGCCACGCACCGAGGCCAACCCGCTGGCCGGTAAAAGCTGTTAGAGAGTAGTGGAGGCTTCCATGTTTTCCTTCGAGATTCCAAGTGTAGTAGCTTTCCCCGTTGATTTTCACTTCGATCGATTTGCTGCGAACTTCGATACGAAGTTTGTATAGTTTGCGATTAATTATAGTAAAGGGGAAAGTCTCGCCGTGCATGCGCATATCCTGATGGTCAAGATCCTGGATTCCCGAAAGGTGCTGTCTCCATCCATCAATACGAAAATCCAGCATGCCGATGGAAGTGGGCAGGTAAACTATGATTGAGTCCTGGTTCGTTAAGCGAATAAAATTTAGAGTTAGATCATAGTTCTCACCTATTGTTTCAGTCAGGAGAGCCATGCAAGCTTCCTGAGACTCTGACTGGCAAGTAAGTGTGCCGTCGTTGAGTGACCACACTCCACGTATTGGATTGAGAGGGGTAGGAAGCAACGGAATAAGATCTACCCATTCATCTTGGCTGAGTTTAGTTTCAATTTTTTTCTGGGTTAAGTCATGTTGCGCGAGCGGGTTAGGTTCGTAGAGGGGGAGGGGGGTGAAAAAAACAAGCGCGCTTATGGTAAGTATTCCAAATGCGGTATAAAATAAAATTCGCAGTTTCTTTGGTTTTTGAATATGGATCAGGGCGGCCAACAATTGCTCAATACTTGCATAACGGTCATCTGGATTGTGGCGCAGGCATTTTCTGATTATGGGTTTTAGGGTTGGCGGGATGTCTCGCAGGAGGTCGCTGGTCAACATCGCCTGAGGGGGGGAGCCAATGAGCATTTCTGTGATCAAAACGCCAACTGCCCAAATATCAGACCTAGCGTCAATTCCCTCGCGTGATTCAGTAGTTTGTTCTGGCGCGAGATAGGCAATAGTTCCCACAAAGGTGCCTGTCATCGTCAGGGAGGGAGCCGATTCATCGGTTCTTTTATTGAGGGCGATACCCAGATCTGCGACTTTGGCAATGCCTTCCTCCGTGAGTAGTATATTTTCTGGCTTGATGTCGCGATGGACAATTGAGCGGCTGTGGAGTTCTGCTAAACCCCAGCAAACATCAATAGCAATTTGAAGAGTCATTGCGAGGTCAATCTGCTTCTGAGCTGTGAGTTTTGATCGCACACTTTCTCCTGATATATACTCGAGCACCAGACAGGGAGTTTCGTTGTCGTCAGTAAGCAATCTGTAAATAGAGACAATATTAGGGTGTTGGATGCTGGCTGTCAGCAGTGCCTCCTGCTGAAATCGTGTATGACTCACATCATCGATTCCTCCGATGTTGTAAACTTTTAGAGCCACCATACGATTCAGAGCGGTTTCGCGCGCAAGATAAACGTTACTCATACCTCCCTGACCTAGGAGTCTTTCAATTTCGTAGCCCTGAATTACTGGCGGTGGGGTCGCGGAAGATTTTTTGAGACCCTGTGCAAGCAATGCTTGATGCCGAGGGGGGATTTGAGAGTCATCAGGCATTTTCTATTTTTCTAACACTGTAATGAGCCAACGTATTTCGTCGTCGATATCATCCTCGCTTGCGACAGTTTCCATGACAGCCTTCCTCACTTCTTCACCGAAACGTTTACGTATACGGAATACGACGGTTTTGAGTGTTGCAGTGCTGATGTTCAGGATTTTTGCTGTTTTGCTAGTATCGGCTAATGCACTGCCATCAAGGCAGCCTTCAAGCTCGAAAAAATGTAGTTCTTTACCTATACTACAATAACGAATTTTTAAACCCTTTTTGGCGGTTTCTATAACGGTTAGAGCCCATTGTCGGTCAAATGCCAATGAAGGCTCTTCGTCAATGGCGTGTTGGTGATAGCTATTTAGGTGTGTGACTTGGGCTCCTCCGCCACGTTTGAGAGCACGGCCTTTTTTCCAAATATCATAAATATAACGTTTGAATGCGACTAGTAGATATGAGCGCATTCGGCCTTTATTAGGATCAACCAGCACAAAAAAATCATTGTCCGAAGCCTTCGCTAGAAAGCCCTGCACACAGTCCTCGGCGTCTTCATGATTGCAACCAAGTGAGAGGGCAAAATGGTGTAGAGGTTGCCAATAGGTTTGGCAAATATCGTTCATCGCCCGTTTTGCAGATTGAGTGTCTCCGGAATTTAAATCCCTGAAATGCTTCCAACACGTTGATTGAAATCGGTTATTGTTCATCCTGATTGAATTCGAACTTCACATGAGCGAATAGAGAAATCGAGATTTATTTTCATAACTCTTATACGTCATCCGATGTGGTGATAGCCGTGGTTCTCACGGAGTGGGTAAACTCGGTGCGCCTAGAGTAGGTGCAAATCAGAATTCGCGCAAAAAAAAGCTATTCAGGGGTGTCACCTCGATGGGAAAAAA
Organism: Verrucomicrobiota bacterium; assembly: GCA_013152075.1. GTDB lineage: Bacteria > Verrucomicrobiota > Verrucomicrobiia > Verrucomicrobiales > DEV007 > JAADHD01. The sequence continues at coordinate 8,749 of JAADHD010000158.1, forward strand.
TCGTATTTATGGTAAGTGTGGTTCTTCTTTCCGCCAACTAATATATAAAATCTGCATTTTTAAGGGCGGGTGGCGGGTTATGTTGAAAATTATACAGCCATTTAGGCGGGCCCCTTAATTCATTGCGATAGAGTTTAAAAATGAAATTACTCAAAGTGTTAGTAAGCACTTCGGTCATAGTTATTGTGATGTTCTTGTTGTTACTGTCCCCTATTTACGGGCAGGAATCAGGTGGGCGATCATCATCAGAATCCAGTGCTGCCGAAGCGACTATTTCTTATCATGACCCCATGGCTTGGAGCTCTCAAGTGGTGCTGTCTAGTTATGTAGGAGACGGGCATGCGGAAGGTTACATAGATCTACTCATACCTTTGCTCCAAAATGACAACGGTATGCTTTTCCTTTATCCGCGTTTTGGGATGAGTAGTGACGTCAACTCTGGTTATAGCATGGGATTAGGCGCTAGGCATTATCTGCCCGCGATAGATGCCATTATCGGCGCCAACGTCTTTTATGACCGCTACGCCAGTCCTAATGACAATTATTACAATCAAATAAGTTTAGGCTTGGAGGTGTTAACCCGTTGGGTGGATGCGCGATTTAATTATTACATCCCCGATAGCAGCCCCAATATGATCGATTCGCAAAATGTTCGTTCGCGCAGTCAAACACAAACCAGCACTTCATCTTGGGGCGAGCCGTTTGCCACGGGATACACAATACGCCAACCTTTTACCACAACTACTAGAACTACCACCACTACAGTGAATCAGCTCTTTGAGCGATTCGAGGATACGATGCAGGGTTACGATGCAGAGATCGGGGTGCTGACTCCCTGGCTGGAGAGGTATGTCGCCTTACGTTGGTTTGCTGGTTATTATAGTTTTGATAATTCTTATGGCGATGATATCAGCGGGTTTAAAGGAAGAGCTGAGCTGCGTTTTTCTTCAAAACTTGCTGTGGACGCGACGTATTATCAGGATGAAGAGATCACCGGCGGCAATTGGTTGTTTGGTGTTAGGATGAGCATTCCTGTTTTTATGGAGAACCTGTCTGATGGACGTAGCCCCTTTGCAGGTTCATTTTCGGGTATGTTTGACGGGGTTAATTTGAGTGGAAAGAAGCGTGGTCAAGAACCTCTTAAGGGCGCAAGCTCGGGTTATGCGCCGATGAGTCCTTTTGCGGCGTTGGCGCCGGCGCCATCCTTTGCAGCTGCGAGTTCTAGAAGCAGCAGTGTGCGAGATCGTATGACTGAGGTGGTTTTACGCTTGCCGGGTGCTCGCACAAGCGAATCGGACTTCATCGAAAATCTGGCTGCCCGCGATGTCGATGTTGACGTTGATATTGATCGATCTACTCGAATTGTGGTGATCGAGGATTCTATCGTTTTTGTTAACAATGCCAGCGGCACAGTTGCCGGACCTGGTACTTTTGAAAACCCTCTGGATACGATTCAAGGAGGTGTCAATCGCGCCAGCGTTTTGTTTGGCAATCGAGGTGATGTGATGGTAGCCGGCACTGGCACCAATTACACGGAGGATGTGGTGGATGCCAATTCCAGCGTGAGAGTCTGGGGTGGAGGTAGAGGCTTTCCCGTGAATGGGGGGCGTCGTTTCACCTACGGCTCCCAGCCTATCCTTGATGGAGGCTTTCAGATCACCAGTGTGCCAATGTTTTCGCTAAGTGGTTTCTCTATAGAAAATGGATTTTTCGGGATAAACGGGATTTCAGCCGACAGCGTGAATGATCTCACTATCATGGATAATGATATTTCAGCACTGTTCAGTGCGATACAGGTGACTTATCCATTTTTCACGGATGATGCTGTAGTTAGGATAAATGATAATATTCTCCGTGATAGTAATATCGGGCTGGATTTGATTATTGATGCCGATATGGGAGCCACCGTTGAAACGTCGATTGTGGGGAATCGGTTTATTGACAACATTAGCAGGAATTTTGCGATTTCGATCGACAACAGTGGAGCTGATGTTTCAACCGCTTTGGTGAATAACAGCGTGATTGGAAGGAGTTCGCAATTGTTCATAAATGCGAATGCTGGATCCGTGACCGCTACTCAGGTAGAGGGGAACCAATTTCTCGGACAGGGACTAGCTTCTATAGGGTTAGATGCATCCATAACAGCAAACATAGGCTCTACAGTCACAACCTTGATCACAGGAAACCAGTTTCTCGATCATTCACCAGGTATTGGGCTCAGCGTTTATATTGATAGCGATGGCGCGACTACTTCAACGAGCATCACCAATAATGTGGCTAATAGGAACAATATAGCGGGAATCGAACTATTTGGGAATGCCTCTAACAATTCGACATATACAGCGGTAGTGAGTGGAAATCAAACTATTGATAATGGCAATTTTGGGCTGAGAGTTCACACCAATTCCAATAGCAGTGTCACTTCGACGCTTTTTGCTAATAACACATCTCTTCGTAACACCTGGGGATTATTTATTCGGGCTGATGTGGAGGGTGCGCCATTAACGAATATGCAAAGCCGCATGCAAATATTAGGTAACGTGGCCGAAGAGAATAGTCTCATAGGGTTGGATTTAGGTCTTTTTAGGGTTCAAGATACGGGCAGCGCCTTTTTTCTCGTCGATATCATTGGCAATCAAATTACTAATAATAATTTGGGAATGGAATTCAATCCGGAAATAACAGGAGACCCTTTAGTTCCAGGGAATGATACCCCAGTGTCAGTGACGACGATATTCGGCAACAATTTCTCAAATAATATGGCGGAAGGAGCAGTCATTGATGCGCTCTACGCTAACAGCACGTTTTCCTCTTTACGGATTATCGGGAATGAGTTTTCTAATAATGGAGGAATCACAGGATTACAGCTAGGGCTTGATGTGGAGGACAGTAATTTAACGGTGAATGTTTCTGGCAATCAGGCTGTTGATAACTTGGCCGGAGACGGGCTGAATCTGGAAATTATTTCTAGAGATGTTAGCACTATTAATACCACTATCATGGACAACTCAGCAATTGCTAATGGTAGAAACGGTCTTCGCTTAGCGATAGATACGGAGACTATGTCAGTGGATAATGTAACAATCGTGGATAACCAACTGAACAGCAACGGATTTGATGGGCTGTTTGTTGATCTGGAAAGCTCTCTTTCAAATAATCTCCTTGTTGTCGAAGATAATACGTTTTCTGGCAACACGGATGATGGGTTCGATCTGAATATCAACTCTTTTTCTGCTTCTTCCTTCGTCGCCACCTCGATTGAACGTAATCAAATACAAGATAACGGGGATGATGGTATTTTTGGGTTTATAGCCATTAACGGCGGAGCAAGTGCGTTGTTTCAGGTTAATGATAACGCAATTCTTGGAAATGGAGCGGACGGATTCGATTTTGACGTTACGGCGAATAATGATTCGACTTATTGGGCGGCGATTACAGATAATGAATTGGAAAACAATGCTGACAATGGGGTTTTGTTAGCCGTTGAGTCCTATAATGGCAGCTCTGCCATTACAATATTCACCACTAATGCAATGCGAGGCAATGGTTTGAACGGGGTTGATATCCAAGCGCTTGCGGAAAATGCAGTGGGCCTAGGGACAACAAGCGGTATAAATTTTTCCTCTAATGTAGTTGAGAATAACGATCTTGATGGTCTGACTATGGATCTTGTCGTTGATGAACTCGGTGGAGGAAATTATGTGCTCAGTATGGCAGGTAATGAGTTTCTTAATAATGGTAATCGAGGAATGAGCTTGTTTTCAGATCTTACAGCGAGTCCAGCTGTTGGGAATGATACGATTGTGCAAATGGATATCGCTAATAATTTATTTAGCGGCAATGATGGTTCGGGAGTGTACATGATAGGCTCTGCCACTAACATTACTGCGTTGTCTGGGATGGATATATTAAATAATCAGTTTTTGGATAATGGGTTAGGGCTGACTCTGACAGTTGACGTTGATAACAGCTTTCTGCCTATCGAGATCGGCGGGAATATTATTGACAATAGCGTCTTTTCTTCGATCACCCTGGGGGTGACAGGGGCTGGCACGGTCGACTTTTCCAGTACGCTTGATAATAATACCAGTGGAGCAGGAACAGGGCTCTCGCTCTTTGATCTAGGCACGCCAAGTGCCACTGGGGATATACTTCTAAACGGCGCAGTCATCAATTTTCCCGATCCTGGGGATATAGCGGAATGAATTGCTTATGAGTTTTGATATCAATAAAATTTTGACAGTAAGACCTCACATCAATTTGCCATCGTAATGAATATAGAATATCGCTTGGCTGGACTAGAAGACATACCAGAATTAGAGCGTCAAGGGCAGGAATTGTTTGATTATCCAGTAAAACCTAATAGAGCGGCAGAATTCATTTCTGATGAAAGGCATCACTTGATGCTGGCATACGTAGAAAAGAGTTTAGTAGGAATGGTTTCTGCATTTCACTACGTGCATCCAGACAAAGACGCCTCACTTTATATCAACGAAGTTTCCGTATTAGATTCCTACCAAAACAAGGGGATAGGAAGAAAGCTGATGCAGCTCATCTGTAGCCATGCTCGCTCACTGGGCTGTGTGGAGGCTTGGGTGGCTACTAAAATATCTAATATATCCGCTAGGCGAGCGTTCATCGCCGCGGGAGGGAGAGAGGATGACGAGGGCTTTGTGTCGATAACTTTTGAAGTGTAGCAAAATGAACTCAGACATAAAGGTGTAGGTGAGTGCTGCAGCGTTACTGCGTGTTATTTATGAATACAGAGAGCCGCTATAGCGAGTTTAGTAAATACTTTTACCAATCAGTTGATGGCGCCACACTTGGTCTATTTCGATTGTGCTGGGGAGTGTTCATTTTGCTGGACGCAGTATCTCGCTTCTCTCACATCTCGGGCATGTATTCGCCCGAGTATTTCCATTTTAAGTATCCGCTGTTTACTTGGGTGAGGGAATTGCCCGAACAATGGATGCTTGCAACTGAATTGACGATATTAGTTCTGGCTGCTCTAGGGGTTTTGCTAGGCCGGTTTTTCAGGACATCATGCCTGACTTTTGCGTTGATTTACTTGCATTTATTCCTAACTGACGAGATCTATTACAATAATTACAGTTATTTCACGATTCTCATTTCTGTTTTGTTAGCGTGCACGGGGGCGGATAAAACTTTTAGCATGATTTCGTATAGATCAAGGGATAACGAAGGAGTAGCTATTCCACGTGCGGTTCCTTTTTGGAATTATATTCTGCTGCGTGCCCAGCTAGGCATACTGTATTTTTATGGAGGCATTGCCAAGCTGAACGGTGATTGGCTGCATGCTCTACCTCTTAAATATTGGTTTCAGACTTCGGGCAGTATTCGTTTTCCAATGAAGTGGTTCGCTGAACAGGACTGGTTTGCTTGGTCAACGGCTTACGGCGGAATATTCATCGAGTTGGGGGCACCCATTTTATTATTATGGAGGCGGAGTCGCTTATTTGCTATAGTTACGCTGATAGGTTTTCATTTGATGAACAGCCGTTTGTTTTTGAGCGGGTTTACCCCATTTATTGCCATCGTGTGTATAATGCTATTCTTGGAACCTTCTCGTGGGAGGAGCTTGTGGGGACGATTTCAGAAACTTGTTAGCGGCGAGAGTCGAGTTCGTTCCTTCGAATGTTCAAGCCCCCGTCTTCTTCGGAGGAAAGCTAAGCGGCGCTGTTTGGGAATATACTTGTTTGTTTCATATTTATCTATTCAGATCATCCTACCTCTACGTGCTCATATGATGTCTCAAAATTCTGCTTGGACAGAAGTTGGCAATAAATTTTCTTGGCGCATGTTGTTGCATAATAAAGACGCGTATCTCAAGTTCAGATTCAGCCATCCTGAGGCGGAAGCTTGGTTGAATGAAAACTCTGATTTATGCCCATTACTCGCGTCAGGACATGCTGTCGCCATGTCAAAACATCCATGGATGATTCATCAGTATGCACGCGAGCTAGAGAAGGTTCTGACAAACAATGGGATGGCGAACACCAAGATAACGGTCGTTTCGGTTGTTTCCCTAAACGGCCGGCCGTATCAGGTGATGATCGATCCTACAGCGGATTTGACTGATGTGGTTTATCCGCTTTGGGGTGCGCCCGATTGGATAGTTCCGCTCCATACAGCTCCCAGTATGAGACGTCGGCCTGTGAACCGTGAGGAGAGGGTGGCCGCCATTATGAAAGCGCTAAAAAATTATGCTAAAACGCATCCTTCCAAATTAAACCAAAAACAGATATGGGAAGGTTTCGCTAATAAAAGATTACCTTCTTCGACATCAGAGGAGAAACCTGATAGAGTGGTTTTCTTAGATGAATGAGTAATCAGAGAGTATGCTGTCTGCAACTAAAATAACTATGAAAACGATAAGCTTAGCACGCATAGCTATTGTTGGGTGGAGATAGGATTTGAAAATTCCATTATTTTTTTGCAAGCTTACTTGGGAAGATGAGTGACTTTTGATCGTTTGCGATCTCTCAATCCTCCACTTCAATATTCGGGATGTGGGTGAAAGCGATTTTGGCCTGCACGCTTTCGATCGCGTCATGGGCACCTCCCAGATACAAGGCTTGTTTACCATATCTGGTGGAAACCGTGTCGATGATCTCGTTGAGTCTGGTGATTCGCCGGTTCTGGACGGGTTCAAAGAGTGAGGGGGTGTATTGTCCTTCGCTGACCAGTTTTCCCAAAACAATATTCACTTTCCGGATTGCGTGGTCTTGGTGGGGGCGTTGTTTCCAGAGTATTTTAACGGCCTTGGTTAGAAAAAGGGAATCCTGTCAAACGACAATTAGAATTGACCACCGACGACAATTAGAATTGACCAGTAGCGACAATTAGAATCCAGCGTATTTCCGAGGGAGAAGTCCGCAGCGTTTTTGCGCTGTAGCGACCGCAGGACGGCGTAGCCGGACGAAGGGAGCGGAGGCGCAAAAACGCTGCGGGGGCATTCAGGCCTTGGGCTCTGATCCCGGTTTCATGCGCAGGCTTTTTCCGGAAAATTCAAGAATGATCGAATGGTGCACCAGACGATCAACTGCCGCCATGGTGGTCATCGCATCCTTGAAGATTTGATCCCATTGTGAAAATACAAGATTTGAGCTGATCATCACACTGCGTCGCTCGTAGCGTTCGGCCAGAAAGGTGAAGAGCACCTCCATTTCTTCCCGACTTTGCTGCACGTAACCAATGTCGTCGAGAATCACCACCTGGTGACGGTCGAGTTTTTTGAGTTCGGCCTCCAAGCGTAAATCCCGTTTGGCTGCCAATAGCCGGTTAACCAGTTTGAAGGTGGGGCAAAACAACACACTCATCTGGTGGCGCAGAATCAACTCCCTGCCCAGCGCTGCCAGAAAGTGAGTCTTGCCCCGGCCCGGAAGTCCGAAAGCCAACACGTTGGTGGATCGCTCGACAAATCCTCCTTCAAGTAAACCGGGCAACTGAGCGCGAACCTTGGCAGACAACAGCGCTTCATCAAGATTGCCCAGGGTCTTCCCCTCGGGCAATCCCGAACTGCGCAATAGACGAGCAATGCGACGCTGTTCACGATCAGCCGCTTCACTGCGACATAGATGGTCGAGCACCTGGCGGGCACTCCAGCCATCGCTCTCCACCCGTAACAGAGTCGGCTCATACAAGGTGGCCATAGTTGACAGGCGGAAGCTGCGTAAAAGCATTTCGACTTGATCCGCAGTTGGATTAACGGGCATTGATGTCCTCCTTTTTGGTGGTTTCGTTCCGCTCTGCAATCAAAGAGTCGTAATCAGCCAGGCACACGGGTAAGGGTGGCTGGGTGCGGCTTTCCCCGGCTATGTCCCGGTAGGTCTCGATGAGTTTTTTGATTTCATCCAGAGAAACTAGCGGATCGGGTTGACCTAGTAGTTGGTCGAGGATGTTGCCGATCATACCAACTCCATCCAAGCCTGCCAGATGTAGAATATCCAGATAATGAACATCGGCTGCATGGGAGTCATGCTTGGCGCAGAGATGATCGTAGGCTGCCCGGAATACTTGTGAGGGAAACATCGACTCCCGCCAGCGGTAGGCAGTGAAGGCACCGGGCTTGCGTACCAACCAACTGATGACATGCCGGAAATCAATCACCGCACCTCTGTCACCCGGACGACGGGGCAGCTCGCAGAGCGGTTCCCGGCCATCGAGCAAAACAATGCGCGTTTCGTAGATGCGCGCTTTGAGCTGTATCCCGATCAGCTTCGAGGGCACTGAGTAGGCCATTTTGCAAACTCGGATCGTGGAGTTGGCATTCACCCGTACAGTGGTCTCGGTGTAATCGGGCAACTCCGGAGCGAGGTGCTCGCGCATCGTTGAGAGTTCCTCGACAATGCGCTTGCCTCGCAGGGCATTGGCCTTGTCCACCACCTCCATGCAGAAACGGTCATACTCTTCTTCACTGGAAAAATCACGACCTCCCCGCAGTAAAAGGTGTTGTTCCATGCGGCGTTTGAAATGGCCGTTCAAAGACTCACAGCTACCGTTTTCATGAGGAGAACTCACGTTGGTTGTCCGTGGGGTGATGCGGAAATGTTTGCACACGGAGAGGAACTCTTCGTTGAAGCCGCGTTGTTTGCCCTCCACGCTCAAGCGATGGGTCGCGGTCGAGGAATTATCAATGAGCACCTCACGAGTCACTCGGCCTAAGCGAGCAAAAGCCGCGTTTAATCCACCGCGCAGGGAAAGCAGGGACTCGCTCTGAGCGCGACTCACACATTCCCAATTGGAATAAGGCAATACCGCATGAAACATCAGATGAGCCAGGGGCTGGCCGCAAATACGTATTTTTAAACTACGCATATCCGTCCAATCCACCGCAAGAACCTCTCCGGGTTTGGCTTTCTGGGTGAAGAACACTTCCTTTTCGCTGCCGTTTTTGAGACGCCACTGCTTGACCCGCCGCTGGAAAGTGCGCAGGGCGCTGGTCTCAACTGCGTTACCCAATTTTGCATGCAGATGCTCAAACAAGGTTTTTGCCTCCAGTTCAGGGGCTTTTTGCAGCATCCGCTGTGCTTCCTCCCAAATCTCGGCTAGAGGATCGGCTCGGGTTCTCCAGCTATGATTGGCTTGCTTTTGTTTACTTGGATCTGCTTGTCGCAGATATTTTTTGGCGGTGTTACGACACACCCCGGCTTTGATTGCACACATTGTGATACTGACTCCTTTGTTACGCTCGCGGACGAGCTGGTTTATTTGACGGCGATTAAGCATGGATCGCCTACCTTGAACGTGTTCAAGGTAGAAAAAATCCACACCTTAAAAAGGACTTCCATGCGTTCCGCATGGGTGGTCATTTTTAATTGTCGTCAGGGGTCACTTTTAGTTGTCGTTACACACGTTACACACGGGACTTACACCCGCGTGATTTAGCCTTCACAGGCGTACCGAGCGGCAACAGCGCGGCCATTCCCAAAAAAAGTTACTATGATAATTTGGAAATCCGTTTCGATGAAAGCGCGGCCGTCAACAATGCTGCCTGACCCCTAATCAAAATACGCTAGCTGACCCCTTTTCCTTGTCTAAGCCTGTTGAGTCTTTTGTTCTAGGAAGAATTCCATCTAGCCTTTTTCTGGATTTTTCA
>JAADHD010000108.1 GCA_013152075.1 Verrucomicrobiota bacterium
ACAATCCGAAAATCGGCTAAATAATTGATAGAGTTAAAAACGTAGTAAAACTGATGAACCTGAACAAGAACAGTCTGAGACACGAGCACGGCACCGCAATCGCGGTGAAAGTGATCGCTTGTGCCTGCGTCTGTATTCTAGGTTTGTGGGTGCCTGCTTCTGTTGAGGCTCAGGCCGCTTCGGCGACAACTGGGATCGAGTTCCAAGAATTGAAAACAGCCCTGACGGTTTCGCAGAAACAGCTCAAGACTGAAAAGATCCGCTCAGCGGCACTGGACGATACACGTAAAGCGCTGGCAGAAAGCCTGGCCGCCGCAAACTATGAGGCGCGGGGAGAACGGGCAGCGTATCAGGATCTGCTGATTAAAATGGAGGCAATGGGTGTGGATGTGCTGAATGTGGATCCGAAGAGTTTGCAACAACGTCTTTTGAAAGCGGTTCGCACCACCGAGTTAGAGCGTCAGCAGAGTCAGAAGCTGGCGGCGCAACTACTGAAATTGAGCGAAGCGGTTGTAAGTTATTTTCAGACGGTGGGAGGGGCGGCAAACGCTGACCCGAAGAGCCGGATGTTAGTGGAGTCCGAATTAAGGGCCGCTGATGTGATTCTTGGTTTGAGTTTGCCGAAAGCCCGTAAATCCCCGGTGACGGTGTCCAATGGGAAAGTGGTGAGCATGGATTCTGAAATTGGTTTAATAGTTTTGAATGTAGGGAGAAAAGGCGGGGTTCGCGTAGGAATGCCTTTGGAGATTTTACGCACCGATCGTCCGATAGGCACGGCCTTGGTGGTTGATGTGCGCGATTCGATTTGTGGAGCTGTTCTTAGTGAACTGGTTAGCGAAAATGATGATGTGAAAATTGGTGATCGGATAAAGCCGAAGCCGCAACAATTTTGAATTTAGCATAGTGGATTTAATGGACGTTCGATCAACATATAAAGGAGCCCGTATATCAGCTCGTAAAGTACGTGATGTTACTCGTGAAATTCAGGGACTGCCAGTCTCTGCTGCACTGGACATTCTGACTTTTACACCGAGAAAAGCTGCTCGATTGGTAGCTAAAACAGTGAAAGCTGCGGTGGCTGATGCGGAAAACAACTTTGAGCTTTCAGTGGACAACCTTGTTATCAAGGAAGCGACTGCGGGTGAGGGGCCGACAATGAAGCGTTACATGCCTAGAGCAAGGGGCTCAGCATCGCCTATTCGCAAACGCACCAGCCGGATTAACATCGTTTTGACGGAGGATGCCGAGCTGATCGAGTCGCTGGCGGAAACTTCAGAGCGGAAAAGAAAGAAGAGCAGCGGGAAAAAAGCTGCGTCTAAAAAACCAGCAGCTAAAAAAGCAGAGAAGAAGACTGAGGCCAAGGAGGAATCCAAAGTTGCAGTAGCTGATGGTGAGAAAGAGGAAGCTGTTGAAGAAATAGTGGTCACCGAAGAGGTGAAAGAGGATAAAGTTGAGGAAGTGGCTGCTGATGCGGGCGCGGAAGAAGCTAAAGTAGATGACTCTGCGAAAGAAGAGACTACTGAAGCGGAAGAGAAAAAGTAATTTTAGTTTAAGAACGAGAGACAAGAATCATGGGTAATAAAGTCAATCCAATTGGATTTCGCCTCGCAGTCAATAAAGACTGGCGTTCGAAATGGTATGCACCGAAAAAGGATTTCGCAGATGCTTTGCACAGCGATATTCAGATTCGTAGCTACCTTAAGGAGAAACTCCATTTCGCCGCTGTGTCAAAAATCTTGATCGAGCGAGCGTGGAACAGTGTCAGGGTAACTCTTTTCACTTCTCGTCCCGGACTCGTCATTGGGCGTAAGGGTTCAGAAATCGAGCGCATGACTCAGGAGGTCTCCAAAATGTGTGGAGGCAGCCAGGTGAAAGTGGACATACAGGAAATCAAGCAGCCGGAAACGGATGCCCAGTTGGTCGCTGAATCAGTGGCGTTGCAGTTGGAACGACGTATTGCGTTCCGCCGAGCAATGAAAAGAGCTTTGCAGACTGCGATGGAATTTGGTGCTGAAGGAATTCGTTTGCGTTGTGCAGGACGTTTGGGCGGCGCTGATATTGCCCGCGCCGAATGGTATCACAAAGGCAGCGTGCCTTTGCATACACTGCGAGTGCCGATTGATTATGGATTTACCGAAGCCAGAACAACTTGGGGAATTATTGGGGTGAAGTGCTGGATCAATAAAAAAGAAGAACTTGAAGCCAATGCCCAGAAACAAACCGGCGGACGTCCGGATCGTCGCGGAGGCGGTGGTCGTCCAGGTGGTGGGCCGGGAGGTCGTCCAGGTGGTGGCGGTCGCCCAGGTGGTGGACCAGGAGGTCGTCCAGGTGGTGGACCGGGAGGTCGTCCGGGTGGTGGGCCGGGAGGTCGTCCAGGCGGAGCCAGATAGAAAGTTTTTGTGCTGACTGAGTTCAGCAAAGAAAATTGTAATAGTAACAGTAGGATAAATTTTAGAAACGAAGGAATAGAGTTATGCCTTTAATGCCGAAAAGAGTGAAGTATCGCAAGAGCCAGCGCGGAAGCCGTGCGGGTGATGCTCAGCGTGGAACGAAGGTGAGCTTTGGCGAGTTCGGCTTGCAATCTCTCGGACGTGAGTGGATTACGAATCGACAGATCGAAGCTTGTCGTATTGCGATCAACCGTCACATGAAACGTAAGGGGAAGGTGTGGATTCGAGTATTTCCTCACAAACCCATTACGCAGAGACCACCGGAAACTCGTATGGGTAAAGGTAAAGGTTCTCCAGAGCATTGGGTGGCCGTAGTGCGACCTGGAACTATGCTTTTCGAAGTGGGCGGAGTGCCGGAATCGTTGGCTAAAGAGGCTATGCGACTGGCGGCTAACAAGCTTGGAGTCAGAACCCGATTTGTGACCCGTGGATAATGAATGAAGCCGAGTATGGTTTTAGTAGTCTTAAAAGAAGATGAGTACAAAAATTAAAGACCTGAGAGAATTGAGCGTAGATGAGCTTGCAACCCGTCGTCGGGATCTCAAAGAAGAGAACCTGAGTTTGCGGGTGCAGCAGGAGTCTGGCCAGTTGGAGAATTCTGCTCGATTGCGTGATATCCGCCGTGGGGTGGCCAAAATAGAAACCATTCTTTCAGAGCGGAGATTGGTGGCAGTGAAAGAAACGCCTGTGGTGGCATCGGAAGCGGCTGCTGAGTAGGGAAGTAAAAGAGAGAAATATTTAGATAACGAGCTGAAAAAAGCCATCGTTTGTCAGTAGTTAAAAATTTTAGCAGTCATGAGTGATACAGAAAGCACGGAAACCCAAGATCGTAACTCGCGAAGAAGTCTCGTAGGCGTCGTCGTTTCGGACAAAATGCACAAGACGATCAAGGTCGAGTTAGTGCGTCGTGTTCCGCATCCGAAATTTGGCAAAATTGTGAAACGTTCGACAACGGTGTTTGCTCACGATGAGAAGGAAGAAGCCAAGTTGGGAGACAAGGTGTCGGTGATGGAGACTCGCCCTGTCAGCAAGAGCAAATGCTGGCGATTGATGGAAGTGTTGAGTCACTGACGGAGAATTTATAGATTTAGGAACTGAACAAAGTAAGATAGCCGGAGGATACAAGCCGAAGGCGATTAGAAATTTTAAAAAGGATATTGAGCGATGATCCAAATGGAATCAAAGGTCCAGGTGGCCGATAATACCGGAGCCCGTATGGCAAAAATGATCGGAGTGATCGGCACACGCAGTAAAAGTGCGGGTATCGGTGATGTCATTACCGTGCACGTTCGTGAAGCCACGCCGACAGCAAATGTGAAAAAGGGAGAAGTGGTTCGCGCTGTAGTAGTGCGCACTGCGGCGCCCATCCGGAGAGCCGATGGTTCGGTGCTTCGTTTCGACAAAAATGCTATTGTGATCATCGATAAAGATAAGAACCCACAGGGGACTCGTATTTTTGGTCCGGTCGCGCGTGAATTGCGCGAGAAGAACTTTATGAAAATTGTATCCCTGGCTCCAGAAGTGCTATGAACAGGAACAAAATCAAAACACACGTTAAACGTAATGACGAAGTCGAAGTGATTTCCGGTGCTCACATCGGTGCTCGCGGCAAGGTGTTGCAGGTGTTTCCTGAAAAGGGACATGTGCTCATCGAAGGCGTTCGTCTTATTAAGAAAGCAACTCGTAAAAGTGAGGATCTTCCCGATGGAGGCATCATCGAACGCGAAGGTCCGATTCACATTTCTAATGTCAAACTCGTCAATAACGAGAGCAAGTAGAGTGGGTCGTTAGAAGAAAATTTTAAGGTAAACAGAGACAGTCAAGTATCATGCAGCCGAATCTTTTAAAAAAATACAACGAAGAAGTCGTTCCGAAATTGAAGGAAGCGCTTGGTACTACAAATGTGCATCAGGTTCCTCGTTTGGAAAAAGTCGTTCTCAACAGTGGTTTTGGAAATGTGGATGACCGCAAGCAAGCCGCTGAAGATGTAGTGAACGATATGACTATCATCACAGGACAGCACCCGGTTTTGACGAAAGCCAAAAACAGCATTTCGAATTTCAAGCTACGGGCGGGGGATGTGATTGGTGCTCGCGTGACTTTGCGGGGACGCATCATGTGGGAATTTCTTGACCGTTTGTTGAATGTCGCGATGCCGACTATTCGAGATTTTCGTGGGGTGCCCACCAAGAGTTTCGATGGCAATGGCAATTACACCCTTGGGGTGAATGACCAGACGATCTTCCCGGAGATTGAGCTCGATAAAATTAAACGAGCTGTTGGCTTTGATATCACGATTGTGACCACTGCCACTACAGACGAGGGAGCGAAAGTGCTTCTTGGAGAATTGGGTATGCCTTTCCGCAAGCCCGGTAGCTCATCTTGAATTGGAAAATTATTAGATCATTTATTAAAGCTAACTAGAAAGTATTATGGCCGTTCTCACAGACCCAATTGCCGATTTTTTGACTCGGTTTAAAAACGCCACTCGTGCCCAGAAGACGGAGTTCAATGCTCCGTTTTCGAAAATCAAATCAGATATTGCGCGTATTCTTCAGGAAGAGGGCTACATCTGGAGTTACGAAATTGATAGCGATGGCAAATACCCTGAAATTCGGGTGAAGCCAAAGTACGTTGACAATACTCCGGCACTGACCGATTTGAAAAGGGTCAGCCGACCTGGTTTACGTCAGTATACGGGTGTTGGTGAAATGCCGCGTGTCCTCGGTGGGATGGGAATCTCCATCATCTCGACTTCAAAAGGAATCATGGCGGGCCATAAGGCAGCCAAAGAAAATCTCGGTGGCGAGGTATTGGCGCACGTCTGGTAGGCGCTTCTCGAATTTTACGAATTTTATAAACACAAACAGTCATGTCGCGAATAGGGAATAAAATGATAAGCTTGCCTGAAAAGGTTTCGATTGCCGTGAGTGACGCTCATGTGAGTGTCGAAGGCCCGAAAGGCAAGCTGGAATGGGATCTGCCTGAGGGGATTGCACTGGAGCAGAATGACGGTGACGTGGTTCTGAAACGTGATAACGATCATCGCAAGGTGCGTGCGCTTCACGGTCTGGCACGCAGTTTGATAGCGAACATGGTGGAAGGAGTCTCTACAGGTTTTGTAAAGGAACTGGAGATTCAGGGAGTGGGTTTTCGTGCTGCGGTGAAGGGTGATAAACTGGACTTGAGCCTCGGGTTTTCACATCCCGTGGAGCATCCGATTCCGTCTGAACTGACGGTAACAGTCAATGAGAACACCAAGATCAAGGTCGAAGGAATCGACAAGCAACAGGTGGGGCAGTTCGCTGCTCATGTTCGTGCCTATTATCCTCCAGAGCCTTATAAAGGTAAGGGTGTGAGATATGTGGGTGAATACGTGCGCCGTAAAGCCGGTAAGAGCGTGCAGTAGTAATGCTTAGAATACAGGAGTTAGAAGCTAGAATTTAGGAGTAGAATAATTATGAGTCAGTTCAATCGACACAATGCCCGCAGAAGGATGCACAAACGCATTCGGCGGAAAGTTTCAGGGACCGCAGAGCGTCCTCGCTTGGCAGTGTATTTTTCTAACAAGAATGTCTACGCCCAATTGATAGATGATTCGGCCGGCAATACTTTGGCGGCGGCTTCGACTTGCGATAAAAAAGTGGGAATAGCGGGATCTAGTGTCGCGTCGGCAACGAAAGTTGGTGAAGCGATAGCCGGGCAGGCTAAGGCGGCGAAAATTGATAATGTAGTTTTTGACCGCGGTGGTTTTGTTTATCACGGTAAAGTGAAAGCCTTGGCCGATGCGGCTCGTGAGGCAGGTTTGGGATTTTAATTTTAGTAAAAAGGTAATGAGCGATAACGATACCAATAAATCGGAGGAATCCGAAAAAGAAGTCAAAGCTGAAGTGGCAGAGACTCCGGCAGAGGCAAAACCAGCTGTAGAAGAGAAGGCTACAGCGGCGACTGAGGCTCCGGCAGAAAAGGAAGAGGCAAAAGCTACACCGGAGGTGAAAGCTGAGGCTTCTGCTGAAGAGAAAAAAGCCGAGACTCCCGCTGAAGAAAAAAAGGCGGAACCTGTGGCTGAAAAAGCCGACGGAAAAGATTCTGTAGAAACGGCACCAGTCACATCGGACGTGCTGAAAAAAGCTGAAGAAAAGCTTAAGGAATTTGAAAAGAATGATGATGAAGAAGAAGAGTTGATGGAGAAGGTGGTCTTCATCAATCGTTGTGCCAAAGTAGTAAAAGGTGGCCGACGCTTCAGCTTCAGTGCATTGGTGGTCTGCGGTGATCAGAATGGCAAGGTGGGATATGGATTTGGCAAAGCCAACGAAGTGGCTGATTGCATTCGTAAGGGCAGTGAAATGTCGAAGAAGGCAATGGTGCCGGTGGCTTTGAAAGGCAATACGATTCCTCACGAGGTGATCGGAGAGTTTGGTGGCGGACGTGTTCTGCTTCGCCCGGCATCTCCCGGAACTGGAATCATCGCAGGTGGCGGAGTGCGTGCGGTGGTGGAAGCGGCGGGCATCAAGGATGTTCTGGCGAAATCAATGGGATCCAATAATCATGCCAATGTCGTCAAAGCGACATTGAAAGCGCTGACGTCTTTGCGCACCAGAGAGCAGATTTATAAGCTGCGCGGGAAAAAGATGAAGGAAAAAGCTGCACTTTAAGAGCAGTCTGATTTTGAACTATAACGTTAGAGGAATTCGAGCATCATGCGATTAAACGACTTAAAACCCAAGCACGGAACAAAACACCGTCGCAAACGTCTTGGCTGTGGCGAAAGCTCAGGCAAAGGCAAGACTTCGGGAAAAGGCCACAAGGGACAAAAATCCCGTTCAGGGGCTTCAATCCGACCTGGTTTCGAAGGTGGGCAGATGCCTATTGCTCGTCGTTTGCCTAAAAAAGGATTCACCAATGGTCGCTTCAAGGAAGTGTATGCAGTGGTGAACGTATCCGATCTGGAAACTTTCTTTGAAGCTGGAGCCAATGTGGATGAAACATCCTTGCGTGCTACCGGTCTGGTAAAAGGGACTCAGGACGGCATCAAGATCCTCGGTGACGGAGAGCTCACAAAAAAGCTGAAAGTGCAGGCGGATAAAATTTCGGCGACTGCGCGTGAAAAAATTGAAAAAGCTGGCGGTGAAATTGTTGCGGCATAAAACCTCTCGGTGATTTGTTTTTTTGGTCTCTGACTTGAATAGCGAGCATGATATCTGCATTTACCAATTCCTTTAAAATTCCCGAGCTTCGGCAGCGGATCATTTTCACGCTGTTGATGTTGGTGATCATTCGCTTGGGCGCGACGATCACACTGCCTGGGGTTGATGTTAGCGTATTGCAAGCATGGCTGAAGGAAGGGGTGGAAAAAGCGGGTGAGAATCAGGGCATGGCAGCAATGGCTGCCTTGATGAATGTTTTTAGTGGTGGTGGATTGCAGAACTGCGCGGTTTTTGCGCTCGGTATCATGCCCTACATCAGCGCGTCAATCATGATGCAGTTGATGACTGCTGTGGTTCCGGCTTTGAGTAAACTTTCGAGAGAGGACGGCGGGCGGCAGAAAATCAGCATGTATACTCGTTACGTGGCGATTGTGCTGTGTGTGTTCCAGGGCTATATGCTGGCCAAGTCCTTGATTAATCCGCAGGCAAATTTTTTACTGCAAAACATCATTGATAAAAATGATACGCGAGAACTGGTGCCGGATGGCGGCACGGCTTTCGTTCTGGTGACCGTGATTGTGATCACTGCGGGAACTTTGTTGCTGATGTGGATGGGTGACCAGATCACAGACCGGGGAATCGGAAATGGTATATCGCTGATTATCACGGCGAATATTATCTCGGCTCTTCCTGCAGCTTTGGGTCAGGTTTACGTAACTTTTGTAGAGGGTGCTGCACAGGATCCGATGAAGCCTTTGATGCTCGTGGCCTTGTTTGCCTTTTTATTCTTTGTAATAGCGGCGGTGATCTCCATTACCCAGGCGCAACGACGGCTAAGTGTGCACTATGCCAAACGAGTGGTGGGGCGAAAGGTCTATGGCGGACAAACTCAATACATGCCGCTGAAAGTGAACTACGCAGGGGTGATGCCGATTATTTTCGCCCAGGCGATCCTATTGTTCCCGGCTCAAATCCTGAGATTCATTTTTCCGAATGAAGTGTGGGCTACTAAACTGGCGCAGAATCTGGGTGGAGGGGGATGGTTGTATTACACTTTGTCTGCCTTGATGATTTTCTTCTTCTCTTATTTTTGGGTGGCAACGATGTTTCAGCCCAACCAAATTGCGGAAGATTTAAAAAAGAATGGTGGTTATCTGCCGGGCGTGAGGCCGGGTAAACCGACTGCGGAATTTCTTGATCGGACGATGAGTCGGTTGACCTTTGCCGGGGCGATTTTCTTGACGATCATCGCAGTATTGCCGAGCATGTTGAGCAGGCAAATGGGAGTTCCGTTCGGGGCGGCGCAATTTTTTGGAGGAACCAGCTTGCTGATTCTGGTTGGGGTGTTGTTGGATATCATGAGGCAGGTGGAGACTCATTTGATCCAACGTCATTACGATGGCTTTTTACGCAAAGGAAAAATTCGCGGACGCTTTGATCGCAACGCAGGTGTAGCGGGCGTGTCGAGTAGCAGTGGAATGGTGTGGTTGGGATTGGTGGTGGCGGTTCTCATCATTCTTGGAGTGACCTATTCGATTGTATCAAAGGGTTAATGGCGGAAAGAGGACGTTGACGGACTGGCGGGAGGAGACACAGGGAGATGAGTGCGATACCAATTCGAAAAGGACGTCAACTGGATCACATGCGTCGTGCAGGTGAGATTGCTGCAGAGGTATTGCAACTAGTAGCAAAAGAGATTCGTCCAGGCGTGACTACGGGTGAAGTCGACGAAGCGGCGGCTCAGTTTATTGCCGACCGGGATTGTGTCAGTGCTTTTCTGGGTTACCGGGGTTTTCCGGGCCAAATTTGTATTTCGATGAATGAAGAGGTGGTTCATGGTATCGGCGGAGACCGCGTGATCCAGTATCAGGATATCGTCAAAATCGATGTGGGGATCGTAAAAGACGGATGGGTAGGAGACAATGCCATGACAGTGCCGGTAGGATCGATCACTCCTGAAGCCGAACGCTTGCTTTTTGCGACTGAGGAATCCTTGCAGGCGGCGATTGATAATGCGCGTGACGGCGTTCGTTTGGCTCAATTGTGCGCTGCTGTCGAAAATTGCTCGAGCGAATATGGATTTACCGTGGTAAAAGAGTTTGTCGGACACGGAGTTGGGAAAAAATTGCACGAAGAACCCCAGGTTCCCAATCACTGGGATCGCTCATCGATGGGCAAGGGGCCACGATTACGGCCCGGAATGATTCTGGCCATTGAGCCCATGGTCAACGCAGGGGACGCTGCAGTGAGGGTTTTGGACGATCAATGGACTGTGGAGACAGCGGATCGTTCGTTATCAGCTCATTTTGAGCACACGGTATTGATCACCGACGGAGAGCCCGAAATTCTCACCGCCAGGGAACGGATGGTGACAACTTTGACCTCTGCGGCACTGTCAGCGAGCCAGTAATTGTCATTATAGTATTTATAACTAGTGAAAAATTATAAAAATCATCGATGGGAAAAGGAAACACAGCTTGCCTCTTGGCAAAGTTGTGATACAGATTCCCTCCCGCCGTATTTGCTACGGTCGGGGATGATTTCAGATGGCCGGAAATAGTGATGGGCATCGAGTCGGTTTCGTAAGTTGCCGAGTAAAAGAATCAGAGGATAAAACCATGAAAGTCAGACCATCTGTAAAACGTATGTGTAGCGAATGTCGTATCATTCGGAGACACGGAATTGTACGTGTAATTTGTAAAAACCCGCGTCACAAACAACGTCAGGGTTAAGGTTTATAACTAGAAATAATATTTCAGGAGGCATAGAGAAAAAATGGCGAGATTACTGGGAGTAGAAATACCAAACGACAAACGCATCGAGGCTTCATTGCCTTATGTTTACGGTATCGGTTTGGCAACGGCTAAAAAAATTCTGGAGCAGGCTGGTGTAGAACCGGATATCCGCACTGGCGAGCTGAGCGATGAGCAAATCAGTAAGATCGCTCATGTGATCACAGAAAGTGAAACGCTGAATTTTGAAGGTGGCAAATTGCTGATTGAGGGGGATCTGCGTCGTGAGCTTCAGGGCCACATGAAACGTATTTCTTCGATCAATTGTTATCGCGGTATCCGTCATCGTAAAGGCCTGCCAGTAAGAGGTCAGAGGACTTCTACTAACAGTCGTACCCGTAAAGGTAAGCGGAGAACAGTTGGTGTTGTTCGCTCTAAATAATTATTCACCGTCGAGAGAAAGAATATAGATCATGGCTGAAGAATCAGAGAAGGACGAGGAAGTGGTGAAGGAAACCACTGAAGCCGCAACGGAAGAAACAGCGAAAGCTGAAAAACCGGCAGCGAAGAAAGAAGAAGCTGCACCTGCGGAGGAGAAGAAGGAAGAGCCTGCTGTTGCACCAGCTACTGAAGGCGCGGCCAAAGTGGAAGAGCCCAAAAAAGAGAAATCTGCGGCGGATATTTTCCTCGAGCTGGATCCAAGTGAAGCGGATGCTCCCAAGATTCTTAAATCCAAGAGCAGTAAGAATGTTCACAGCGGGATTGTTCATGTGCGGGCGACTTTCAACAACACGGTGGTAACGATCACTGATGAAAAAGGAAATTCGATTGGCTCAAGCTCAGGTAAACTGGGCTTTCGTGGATCCAGAAAGAGCACTGCTTATGCAGGACAGCTGGTTTGTCAGGATGCATTAAGGCAGGCGATGAGTCACGGGCTCAAGCAGGCTGAGGTTCGAGTCAAGGGACCGGGAGTAGGACGTGAGTCCGCTGTTCGTGCGGTGCAGGCGATCGGAGTGGAGATCACCAAGATTATCGATGTCACGCCGGTGCCTCACAATGGTTGCCGTCCGCCTAAAGCGCGTCGTGTATAAGGGCTTATTTCCACATTTATTTTAATTTTTACAACTAAGACTCATGGCGAGATATACTGGACCAACTGAAAAAATCAGCCGCCGATTTGGAGTGCCTCTATTCGGCCCTTCCAAGTCACTTGAACGACGTGCCTATGGCCCCGGACAACACGGGCCTCGTGGTGGACGTCGTCGCAAGCAATCAGATTACGCGATTGCTTTGGCGGAAAAACAAAAATTACGTTTTCAATACGGAGTGCTGGAAAAGCAATTCCGGCGTTATTTTGCAGCGGCTCAACGCCAACGCGGTGTGACCGGCATTCTCTTGTTGCAGTTGTTGGAAATGCGCTTGGATAACATTTGTTACCGATTTGGACTTGGATTGACCCGCCGTGCGTCGAGACAATTTGTCAATCATGGTCATATTCTGGTCAATGGACAAAAGGTCGATATCCCTTCATATCAGTGTCAGTCAGGTGATGTGATTACTATCGGAGGGCACAACCGTTCCCAGCAACTCGCGATGCGTTTGTTGGATGCGACTCAGGCACGTCCAGAGTCTGAATGGTTGACTGTGGATAAGGATAATCTCGCGTTCACCGTCAATCGGGCGCCTGAACGGGATGAAATCGATCCGATGGTCAACGAGCAGTTGGTGGTTGAGTTGTACTCACGCTGATTGGTTCATGTTGCGACTTTCGTCGTTTCCCTGCGATTTTAATGATTGCGGGGATACGGTGCGAGTGAAGCAAGACAAGATAAAGCTCTCAACCTTGAAAAACTGGGTTCGAGAGCTTTTACATTTTTGTTATTTCGCACTGAATTTGTGTCACAATTGCCGCTTTCATAACAAAAAACTTTGGAAGCTTGGCTAAACCCGTTATAACGTGCTTTTCTTTCACCACAAACTCACCGGAGAAATGTTTAAAAAAATGTCTTTGCTTCCAAATCGTAAGTTTATCCAAACAGTAACAATCCTGGCGGTCTTGCTACTTGCCAGTCCGGCGTCGAATTTATTCGCTCAAAAAAAGGAGGGTGATGCGGCGAGGGCTTTACTGGCTAAGTACAAGGGAGCGCTGGTGGTGGTCACGGCAGAAAGTAAGGTCGTCACGACAACCGACGGGGATCCGTTGCCGACTAAAACCCAGAGTCGCCGTACGCTTGGGACCACGGTGTTTCCCAATGGCTTGATCGTTTGTTCCAACAGTGCACTTGATGCCAGTGTGGGTCTGGTTCAACAGAAGGCGCGAATTCCAGGCAAGGATGGTAAGGCTAAAGTGGTGACTATCGCTTCTGCCAGGAGTGAATTTTCCAAAGTCGAAATCAGTTATGGTGACTCAGTTGTATTGCCCGGTCGGGTGGTGGCACAACGCCCGGAGATTGATTTGGCATTTGTTTTGCCTGATCAAGGAGCGGCTAAAAAACTCGGCAAAACTTTCACCGCGATTGACCTGTCGAAATTTGCCACTACGGCCAAGCCTGCGGATACTGTAGTAGGACTGTCGCGCGCGTCGGCGGTTTACAGTTACATGCCGACTGTGATCATGGGGCACATCACCGGTGTTTACAAAGGGGATCGCACCTACTACGTGACGACGGCAGGAACAGCTCAGGGTATTCCGGTATTCACACTGGACGGAAGTCCGATCGGAGTGACGCTTGAACGCATTGTGAAAGGCAAACGTTCGGGGATTTTGGGCACGCTTTCGGCGGGCTCTATTCAGGTCATGGCGAATCTGGCCATGGAGCCCCCCCCCTCGGCCAAGTAAGCTGTCCGGTGGTTTGCTTTCGATGCGGCCTTCTGCTCAGGTGGTTTTTACCTGTCAAAGTGCATTCAATGTTGGAAATCTTTCAATAGACGTTCTAAGTTCTGCTAAACAGACCTCAGTCCGATATTATGTTTCCTCCACGTGAAAGTCGTTTTCGACGGCCAATAGTTTTATACTCGATTTTGTCATCATTGCTGATTTCCTTTAGTTTTGGTAATATCACAACATTAGTTGCTGAACCTTCCTTTGGAACGGCGAAGGGCGAGCGAGTGATATTCCTAGGCGGCACTTTTGCTGAGAGACTACAATATTTTGGCTATTTTGAATCTTTGCTGACTCGTCATGAAAGTGCGCGTGAGCTGGTGGTGAGGAATATGGCTTGGCCTGGTGATGAAGTAGCGCTGATGCCTCGTCCCTACAATTTTGTCATTTCTGCGGGAACAGGAGTGCCGGATGATCCGACTCCTGGCTTTGGTTTTTCGTTTGAGTCTGATGCAGATCACGAAACTCTGATGGCTCATCTCGAAGCTCAAAAGGCAGATACCATTTTGCTGTGCTTTGGAGCGAACGAATCCTTTAAAGGAAAAGCTGGTCTCAGCAAATTCGCTTCCGATTATCAGAAGCTGATTGAGCATTTGTCGCCGAAGAAATTTAATGGCAAATCACCGGCGCGTTTCATCATTGTATCGCCGATTGCCCAGGAAAAACTGGGAGCTCCTTATTCTGATCCTCAGCACCGGAACCAGAACCTGAAACTTTATGCGGCGAAAATCGCAGAGATTGCAAAAAAGAACGACTTGCTCTATGTCGACCTGTTCACACCGACCTTTGCGCAAATGAAGCAGTCGCGGGGTAAATCTTTCACCATAGATGGGTCCCAACTCAATACGCACGGACAGAGAATGGTTGCGGAAATTCTGGCGGCAGGATTGGAGATCACCGATCCTTGGTCCGACAAGCTGGAAACCTTGCGCAAATTGATCGTGGAAAAAAACAAACAGTTTCAATTTCGTTGGCGACCGATCAATGCCGAATACGTTTATGGGCGAAGGAGGGATCCTTTTGGTATCATTTCCTATCCGCCCGAAATGGCAGAATGGGATAAAATAATCCTTGGTCTTGAGCGCAAAATTCATGCTGAAGCGAAAAAATTAAAATCCTCAAAATGAAATCTTTTCTTTCCCTATCGATTCTGATTTCTCTGGGTTTTGTCGTTTTTCACGATTCGGCACAGGCCACCGATTTGGTCGGCGGTGAAGCGGCCCCGCTTTTAACTCCGGAAGAATCGCAAAAAAAATTCAAGCTGCATCCGGATTATCAGATCAATCTTTACGCTTCTGAAGTCGAATTTCCCCTGCACAGCCCGGCGGCGATGACTTTTGATTCGCAAGGCAGACTGTGGGTAGGCAACATCCCGACCCAACCACATGCCAAACCGGGGGAGGCTATCAAGGATTCGATCATTGTGCTAGAGGACACTGACAAGGACGGTAAGGCAGACAAACATACGGTGTTTTACGAGGGCTTGTATTTGCCGCTTGGTCTGGCGGTTACGGATGGGGGCAAAACAGTTTATGTCACCGACGAACCCAATCTGGTCAAGCTGACCGATACCGACGGTGATGGCAAGGCGGACAAAAAGGAGATCATGCTGGAGGGCTTCGGCACCGAGGATAATCACCATTTCATCTCAGCGTTTCAGTGGGGGCCGGATGGACGCTTGTATTCCGGGCAGGGTTTGTTTTTGAATACCCAGGTTGAAACTTCTTATGGGCCGGTCAGGGCACATCAAGCGGCGGTGTTCAGGCATGACCCACGCGACAACCGCCTGGAGGTTTTTGCCAGCTTCGGCTGGTCAAACGTGTGGGGAATTATCTTCGATAGCTGGGGACAGCCCTTCCTTGCGGATGCTTCGCCAGCCTTGAATTATTACGTATCGCATACCACGAGTAATTTCACTTATCCAAAACCTGACAAGTACGGCAATTGGAGGGGGCGCCGCAAAGAGGTTTCCTTTACTTCATCGGGTCGTCGTCCTTCCTGCGGCAATGAGTTTTTATCATCCAATCATTTCCCCCCTGAAGTGCGGGGGTGGTACACTACCAACCAGATGAAGGGCTGGCATGGAGTGCGCTGGTACAAATTGGACGAGAGTGGCTCGGGAGTGAAAGCCAGCCAACCTTATGGAGAGGACAATGAGTTGCTCACGACCACGGACATTATGTTTCGCCCAGTTGCTCAGCAAATTGGGCCTGACGGGGCTCTTTATGTGTTGGATTATTATAATCCCATCGTCGGTCATACGACATACAGCTTTCGTGACCCGCGTCACATTAAGACGCACGGTCGAGTGTGGCGCATCACTCATAAAACTCGTCCCTTGGACTGGTGGCCAAAAATTTATGGCGAACCTATCCCTGCTTTGTTGGCCAATTTGGATCACAGCAATGACCGGGCGCGGTATTTTTCCCGTCACGAATTGCATCAGCGCAAATCAGCAGATGTTTTGCCGGTGGTTGAGAATTGGCTCCAGGGGGCTTCCGTGGATAACAAAGACGAGGCCAAAAAAATGGTTGAAGCATTGTGGCTGTATCAGAATTTCAACCACTATGATATTGAACTGTTAAAGACATTGCTGGCGGCTCCTGATCATCATGTGCGCACAGCCGCTCTGAGGGTATTGCGGTACTGGCAGCAATACATGGATGAAAAAGAAGTGCTGGTTTTGCTCAAGGCAGCGATTCAAGACAAGTCACAACGAGTTCGGCTCGAGGCTTTAATCAATCTGAGTTATTATACTGACCCGGCCAAGGCCTTGTCGGTTGCGGCTTTGGTAATCGATAGGGAGATGGATGCAGGCTGTGTGAACGCCGCTTATGACGTGTTCAATTATCTCAACAGTCTTACCGATGATCCGGTCGAGAAGGTGGATGATTTTTTGTTACCCTTTTCGAGTGATGAACGCCTGCTGACGATGAAAATGGATGAGGCGGTGGCAGGAGAAATCCTTACCCGCCCCAAGCTTGCTATCGCGCAACAACGCACGGCCCTTGATTTTCTTTCTGCAAAATCCGGCCAGAAAGACTCGCTCAATTATTTGCTGGGACGCATGGACAAGTCGACCAGCAAAGCGCCAGATGCAGCGATGCCGTCATTGGAAAAACTGTTGCTGGCTTGGTCGCTGGAGGACGTGAAAAAACATTCAGGCGAAATTGTGGCGCTGATGGGTGAGGGAAAATCGTCAAGTGTCAGAATCGGAGCTCAGGCTGTTTTGTTGAGAGCCGGGGCAGCAGCATCTCCTGATAATTTGTTGAAAAGTGATACTTTGCTGGCTATGGCGGTTGCCAAAGCGGGCAGGGGAAAAGCGCCGGATTCACTTTATCCACGCTTCACCAAGTTGATGACCGGAGAAAAAGCCACGGCAGGTCTGGTGAAAACAATGATGCCGGCGGTAGCCAGTTTTCCGTCGAAGGATCAGGAAAGCCTCAAATTACTGGTAGCCACTTCAAATATTCTGAGAAAAACATCGCGTTGGCTTTTTCAGCATTGGAAGCGATGAGACGGATTCCGAGCAAAGTGTGGCCGCCGGAATACAGTAACCGGGTGCTCTCCAGTGTGACGGTGTCAGCTACACCAGATCTGAAGTTTACTCCTACCGAGTTCACCGTGAAAGCTGGCTCTGCGGTGCAATTGATGTTCCGCAATCCCGACAACCTTTATCACAACTTGGTGATTGTGAATGCCGGTTCCCTCGACAAGATTGGGCTGAAGGCTGACATGATGGCAGGGCAAGCGGATGGATTGGACAAAAATTATGTGCCGGATGATCCCGATGTGTTGCATTTTACCCCGCAAATCACTTTGGGAATTGCCCGCTCTTACAAGCTGAACTTTTTTGCCCCGAGCGAACCAGGAGAATACCCTTACATTTGCACCTTCCCCGGCCACTGGCGCATCATGCGCGGAGTGATGAAAGTGGTGAAGTAACGAGTCCGCTGTCGCTTCTTTTTCTCAGTGCGGCTTGTGAACCACAGCAGGGAAGTATCGGCTTAAAAAAATGCGCATCTCCCCGAAATCGCTCCCATTATGATGATTTTGCGCTAGAATGGGCCTCCACTGCCAATATTCATGCCAAAAGTCTTTCTCAAAACCTATGGGTGTCAGATGAACGAACGCGATTCCGAGCAGGTAGCGCAGATGTTCACTGAACGTGGATACACGGTCACACCGGAGGAAAAGGAAGCGGACGTCATTCTCATCAACACCTGTAGCGTGCGGGATCAGGCTGAGCAAAAAGCTCTGGGAAAAATGGGACATCTCGGGCGCTTGCAGAAAAAGCGACCGGAGATCGTTTATGGTTTCATGGGCTGCATGGCGCAGAGTCGTGGGGCGGAATTGATAAAAACAGTGCCGCATCTGGATCTGGTGGTTGGCACTCAGAAGTATCACCGGGTGGTTGACCATGTGGAGAGCCTGATCAAAAAACGTGAAGAGTCCCGTATGGATGACTTGCGCATTTCGATTGTGGATACGGAGGAGGAAGAGGATTCTCAGAATACGATTCGGGATCACCTGAACAAAAATAACAAGGTCAGCGAGTTTGTTTCCATCATGCAGGGATGCAACATGAAGTGCTCGTTTTGCATCGTGCCCGATACACGTGGAGGGGAGAGGGGGCGTCCGATTGAGCAGATTGTAGAAGAGGTTAAGCGGCTGGTGGACGGCGGGGTGAAGGAAGTGACTTTACTGGGACAAATTGTGAACCTTTACGGGCGGCACGAATTTCCTGCGGTGGATGGGAAGAGCCCCTTTGTGCAATTACTGGAAGCGGTACACGCAGTGGAGGGTTTACAACGGATTCGTTTTACCTCGCCGCATCCGATTGGATATAAAGACGACTTGATCGAAGCGTTTACCTATTTGCCTAAGCTGGTGGATCACGTTCATTTTCCCATGCAGTCTGGCTCGGATCGTATTTTGAAACGTATGCGACGGCCCTATACCACCGCCAGATTTGTAGAGATCTGCGATAAAATGAAGGCCGCTCGACCAGGGCTGGCGATTTCCACCGACATCATCGTTGGGTTTCCCGGAGAGACCGAGGAGGACTACGCCGAAACGCGCCGGGTGGTGGAGCAGATCCAGTTCGACAATGCTTTTGTCTTCCGCTATTCGAAACGCAAGGATACCCTGGCCGCCGAGATGGATGAGCAACTGCCGGAGCGGGTGAAAGAAGAGCGGAACCAGGATTTGCTGGGATTGGTGAACGAAATCGCAATGGCTAAAAATCACGCCATGGTCGGCCAGCAAGTGGAGATCCTTTGTGAGGGGCCCAGTCGAAATAATCCTGATACGCTCAGCGGGCGGACACGCACTAACAAAATTGTGATTATCGAGGGAGACGCGGATCGCTTCACCGGCCAACTCTTTGATGTGCGCATCGAGGATTGCACGGGTTATACTCTTTATGGCGATCCGGTCATAGCCGATTGATTGCATTGACTTTTGGCGAGCTTAAACGACTGTTTCCGTTTTTTAAGTTCGCTACTTTCCTGAACGTTTCTATATTCCGCCGCTTGTTTTGAAAGCTATTTACCACGCCATTTATTTTGATCTCACTTTGCAAGCAGTGGGTTTTGGCATTGCTGCGTTGTTGATTGCCGCGCACTTGATGGCTCTGTTAAAGGGGGGCGTGGTGAAAGCCTGGTTGAAAAAATTGCCGCGCAACGAGCTTTTGGGAACGGTTATTCTGGCGATCGATTTTGTTTGGTGTTTCCTCGTCTGGACGGAAATGGATCTTGGTGAGTTTCACAAGTTCGAAAGAGCGATACAAGTCATTCTGGTGCTCGGATTTCTGGGGGTTGGTTATTATGTGCGTGAATTTCTCGCCGTTCGAGCGATCGGGCTGTTTTTGATTTTGCTTGCCTGCCCGGTTCTCGACGCGGCTTTTTTGCAGCCACCGGTTTCCCGGTTGTTACTTGTCTTTCTAGCTTATGCCTGGGTCATCAAAGGCATGTTTTATGTCGGCATGCCCTATCTGATGCGTGACGGTATTGACTGGGTAAGTGCCAATCCATCGCGCTGGAAAATGGCGTCCATGGCAGGATTGGCCTACGGAGTGGCGGTGCTGGTCTGTGCGCTGTTGTTTTACGGAGATGCCTTTCCCCCAGGCTAACAAACCTTTGCCAGTGAGCAAAATTCTTTTCATTCGTGGCGGCGCAATCGGGGATTTCATCCTCACCATGCCAGCGATTCAACTGGTGCGGGAAACGCTACCCGAAGCCCGTGTTGAGGTTCTTGGATATGAACCGATCACCAGTCTGGCCAAAGCCGCCGCCTTGGTGGATGCCACGCGTTCGATCGAGCATGGCCCGATGGCGGGTTTTTTTGTGCCGAAGGGCGAGCTGGACAGTGAGTGGAAGGATTACTTCGGCAGCTTCAGTGTGGTGATTTCTTATCTCTATGATTCCGACGGATTCTTTCGGGAAAATGTTGAACGTTGCAATGTGGATACTTTCATCCAGGCACCCCATAAAGTGGATGAAAGTCAGGAAGATGAATCGGCGGCGAAACAATTGGCGAAACCGCTGGAGTCGCTGGCGATGTTTCTCGAAACTCCCTTTGTCGACTTACCTGTTGATCTAGCTGGCAGCGAGGCGGGTAAGCTTGAGTCAACAGCGGCCTGCAGGATCGCGTTGCACCCAGGTAGCGGCAGCCCGCGGAAAAACTGGTCCTTCGAGGGCTGGATTGAAGTGGTGGAAAAACTGAATGAGAAATTTCCCGGCAGCGAATTTTTGATTATCAGTGGAGAAGCGGAAATGCGTAGCATCGGTGAGTTCATCTCTATGTTGGATGAGACGGGAGTGAATTGGGAACACCTTGAGCATATGGATTTGCCATCAGTAGCTACCGCTGTTCAACAATGTGATTTGTTCCTGGGACACGACAGCGGCATCTCCCATCTGGCCGCCGCCTGTGGTTTACCTGCGGTGTTGTTGTTCGGCCCAACGAAGCCCCAAATCTGGGCACCTCAGAATCCCGGGGTAAAAACGATAGTGGCGCCGGAGGGGGACTTGTCGCGGATAAATGTGGATGAGGTGGTGACAACAGCAATTGCTGAGTTGTCGGGGGTTTGAGCGACCGTTTGGGAGTTTCGCTTTCCCGTTCTACTTTCTCGCCAAGGTTTTAATCAACTAATCCGTTAAAGACTAGGTTGATACCATTTCTGCCCCTTCTTCACTTCTCTTGACCGCCAAAGATTTAGGGGAGGAGGTTGTTAAAGATTCATTATCAGTCTTCCAAATCATCCAACGGACTGGGAGCCTTACCCGTCATCGCCTGCAGAACATGGGTGTACATCTCCGTTGTCTGCACACTGTTGTGACCGAGCGCTTCTTGAATCGTCCGTACATCTACCCCGCTCTGCAACAAATGAGTGGCATAACTATGCCTCAACACATGCACTGTCACCCGTTTCTCTATCTCCGCATCTCGACAGGCGCTCTTTAACCACTTGCTCACCGCTCCATCCAGCAAGTGATGCCTTTTCCTAACCCCGTCACGGGGATCCTTGCTCCGCCGCGCCGACGGAAACACCCAATACCATTGCCAGCTTTTACTGTAACCCCCACCCGACTTGCGATCCAGGGCGGGCTCCACATAAACCTTGCTGCCCCCATCCGCTTCATCCTCCTCATGCAGGATACGCGCCCGGGCAATCTGACGTTTCAAGTCCTCAATCAAATTCTCCGGCAAACTCAAACAACGATCCTTCCCCCCTTTGCCATGACGAACCCAAATGCAAGCATTGGAGAAATCCACATCTTTGACACGTAATCGTAAGCCCTCACTCACCCGCATCCCACAACCATATAACAGCGCAAGCATCGTATGCGACGTACCTTTCCGAGTGCATTGAAACACTCGTCTCACTTCGTCCCGACTCAGCACTATCGGCAGGCGTTTGCGCTCCTTGGCCCGTTTGGCATTGATTCCTTCGAAATCAAGCTTGAGCACCTCCCGATACAAAAACAATAATGCGCTGAAAGCTTGATTCTGCGTCCCCGGAGCCACTTCAAGATTAAGCGCCAGATGATTCAAAAAAGCCTCCACCCCGGGCTTGCCTATATCACGGGGATGTTTTCATATCGTGGAATTTAACGAATCGCCTATACCACCCCACATAGGCATCCTCAGTCCTGTAGGACATCCCGCGGCGCCTAATTAACGTTCGTATCTTAGTTTCCAAGGCTCCTTTACTGTTCATATATACAGTATTGCGGATTTTTCCGTATTGTCCAACGGAAAAAGTTAGTTTCTGTATCTTCCAATGGAAAGAGAGTGTCCGCTGTATCTTCCAACGGAAAAACGGGGGCTTCTGTATCTTCCAATGGAAAATAAAGTGTCCGCTGTATCTTCCAACGGAAAAACGGGGGCTTCTGTATTATCCTATTGACGACTATAAAGGAATTATTCTATATTATCCGGTGTAAGATAAACAACAAGTTGTGCTAAAAAGTATACTTCATCAAATTGAAGTTTTTAATAATATGAAGATCTATTCATTTTTGGCCT